>CATLIP010000201.1 GCA_949957035.1 uncultured Lachnospiraceae bacterium | reverse complement strand
GGATAGGATACACGGGTATTCTCCGTCACGCTCTTATCGTTGAAGTCGATCTTGCCTTCTGCGTCCAGAGTAACGTTCTCAAGAAGGGCGTCTCTCTTAATCGCATTATAGATATCCGGCTCAGACTCTTTGTCAAGGTTGATGACCTTCGCATAGCATCCGCCTTCAAAGTTGAAGATACCGTCGTCATCCCAGCCGTGCTCGTCATCACCGATAAGAAGCCTCTTCGGATCTGTGGAAAGCGTCGTCTTGCCTGTTCCGGAAAGACCAAAGAAGATAGCCGTGTTCTCTCCGTTCATGTCCGTGTTGGCTGAACAGTGCATGGAAGCGATACCTTTCAGCGGCAGATAGTAGTTCATCATAGAGAACATACCCTTCTTCATCTCTCCGCCGTACCATGTATTGACAATCACCTGCTCGCGGCTTGTAATGTTGAACATAGCAGCCGTCTCAGAATTCAGCCCGAGTTCTTTATAGTTCTCTACTTTCGCCTTGGATGCATTGTAAACAACGAAATCAGGCTCAAACTTCTCAAGCTCTTCCTCGGTCGGCATAATGAACATATTCCGGATGAAATGTGCCTGCCATGCAACTTCCATGATAAAACGGATAGACATACGTGTGTCTTCGTTCGCACCGCAGAAAGCGTCTACAACAAACAGCCTCTTATTAGAGAGTTCTTTCAAGGCAATGTCCTTCACTGCCTTCCAGGTCTCTTCGGAAGCTTTGTGGTTATCGTTCTTGTATTCATCGGAGGTCCACCACACGGTGTCCTTGGAATTCTCATCCATAACGATGAATTTGTCTTTCGGTGAACGTCCGGTGTAGATACCAGTCATGACATTCACTGCGCCAAGCTCGCTGACCTGTCCCTTTTCAAAACCTTCCAGTCCCGGTTTCGTCTCTTCCTCGAATAACATCTCATAAGAAGGGTTGTGTACGATTTCAGTGGTGCCATTGATGCCATACTTGCTCAAATTAATCTCTGCCATCTTTCATAATCTCCTTTTTTCATAGTATACAGTTTCTTAATGATAACCATCTACGAATACCGGTACTACACGGAATCCACGGTATATCATCCGGAAGCCAATTCTCTTACTTCCTCTGATAAATAGTATACATAATAAAAAAATAAAATCAATAAAAATCATCTAAATTTTTCAAAAAAAGATAAATTTTTAACAATCTACACAGAAACCCTTCATTCATATACCCTTTTCTATGGATTCAAAAAAGAGACTTCTGTTTCTGGAAGTCTCTTTTTGTGTCTATCCTGCATATTACCGACGAGTCCGTCTCGTCAGGAATGACATATTATACCTGTCAGTAAGAAGGACTATAACAGACCTCCAACTGCCAGAAACAGCGGTGCAAACACCAGTGACACAACCGTCATCAGTTTAATCAATATATTAATGGATGGTCCTGATGTATCCTTAAAGGGATCTCCAACGGTATCTCCGACAACTGCCGCCTTGTGAGCTTCGCTGCCCTTCCCTCCGTGGGTTCCGTCTTCAATATATTTCTTCGCATTGTCCCATGCGCCGCCTGCATTGGACATGAAGATTGCCATCATAACGCCTGTGACGAGCGCGCCTGCCAACAATCCACCTAAGGATGCCGGACCTAACAGCAGCCCAACGGCCAAAGGCGCTAATACCGCCATGATTCCGGGGACTAACATCTCTTTTAACGCCGCTGTTGTCGAAATGGCAACGCAGGACTTATAATCCGGTCTCTCTGTTCCCTTCATGATTCCCGGTTTCTCACGGAACTGCCGTCTTACTTCTTCAATCATCTTGTACGCTGCCTTTGACACAGATTCCATCGTCATAGCAGAAAACAAAAACGGAAGCATCCCACCGATGAAGAGCCCGATAATTACACGACTGTCAAGCAGGTCTATATTCTTGAGCTGCACTGCCTCTGCATAAGAAACAAACAATGCAAGTGCAGTCAGAGCCGCGGAACCGATTGCAAACCCCTTACCCATCGCAGCCGTCGTATTACCCACAGCGTCCAGCTTATCTGTAATCTTGCGGACTTTAGCATCCAGTCCTGACATCTCTGCAATTCCTCCGGCATTGTCCGCAATTGGCCCGTAGGCATCCACAGCTACCGTAATCGCTGTCGTAGACAGCATCCCTACCGCCGCAAGCGCGATACCATACAGCCCGCAGAACTGATACGCCACGAAGATTCCGATACTGATCAGCAGAATCGGGATGCCCGTAGATTTCATGCCCACGGCAAGACCGCTGATGATAGTTGTCGCAGGTCCCGTCTCAGACTGCTCTGCAATCTCTTTTACGGATTTATAATCCCCGGACGTATAGACTTCTGTAATGATTCCTATCAGTAGTCCCACGATTAATCCGGCGACAATGGCAATCGCAGCCTTGAAGTCCCCAAAAAGATATCGGCTGAATACAAATGCGACCACCAGTACTAAAGCGCTTGCCACATAGGAACCCATCTTTAACGCTTTGTGAGGGTTAGAATTCTCGTCCCCTTTTACGAAAAAGGTCCCCAGTATAGATGCAATCAGCCCAAGACCTGCAATCAGCAGGGGATAGACTGCGCCTTCTACCTTGTAATACACGATTCCAAGCGTCAACGCCGAAATCAGGGCTCCGACATAAGACTCGAACAAGTCTGCGCCCATTCCGGCAACGTCGCCTACATTGTCGCCTACATTATCGGCAATTACTGCCGGGTTACGCGGATCATCCTCAGGGATTCCCGCTTCTACCTTACCTACCAGGTCGGCTCCTACATCCGCTGCCTTCGTGTAGATACCGCCCCCTACACGGGCAAACAATGCGATGGAAGAAGCTCCAAGGCTGAACCCGGACAACACGTCCACATTCCCTGTAATCAGGTAGATTGTACTTACCCCAAGAACCCCAAGTCCTGCCACGCACATTCCCATTACTGCGCCGCCTGAAAATGCAATCGAAAGGGCGCGGTTCATTCCGCTCTCCTTTGCTGCATTGGCAGTCCGGACATTCGCCTTCGTCGCCACACTCATTCCAAAATATCCGGCCAGCGTTGAGAACACAGCGCCCACCACGAAGCATACTGCCGTTACCCAGTTTCCAATTCCGACACCAATCAGAACAAACAGCACAACCACAAAAAAGATTAATATCTTATACTCGGCTGTCAGAAATGCCTGAGCGCCCTCACTGATCGACGCTGCGATCTCTCTCATCCGTTCGGTTCCTGCATCCTGCCTGTTGACCTTAGAAGCCAATGCAGCCGCAAAGATCAGGGCGACGATTCCCAGGATTGGAACCACATTCAAGAAAATTCCCATAATTTCCCTCCCATAGACTTATTATACTTCTATCTTATCACATATGCACAAATTGTCTATAGTTTTTTTTGAATTTTCGTTATTATATACAAATACTTTACACACAACTTATATCTTCCTAGAAACCATCCATACGGATAAATCAATGACCATGCCCGTGACCATGCCCGTTCCCGCCGTGATGACCGTTCTGCTGACACGTCCCCTGTGTTCCATTCTGCGTACTATTCCCGTTCTGCGAGGAATCTTCAACATCTCCATTCTGACCCGCTGACCCGCTCTGTTCGTTATCTCCATTATGCATAGCCCCGCACCCATTCTGTCCGACATTCCTATCCTGACCGGTATCTCCTGTATTTCCTGACAATTCCGCAATTCTATCCCATATCTGGCTCATGGTGAGCCCCTCAATATCCTCTGCCGTAACAGATGGGTCTAACGCCTGAAGCTCCTGAAAGGCCTGATATCTCCCAAGAGTCATTCCCGCCTCATGTGCCGCCTCTGCATCTACATGGCTCCCGGAAGAGCAGTGGACATTTCCATAGGAAGCCGCACAGGTATGAAGGTGGGCAAGCATCTCTCTCTGTTTTCCCTCCGCTGCCCCGGATACGGTAATCGCAATACAGGAATCCTCCGACAGATACGCTTCCTCACTTTCCTGATTCAATATCTTATCCATCGCATCCCGGTAGTCCATGAATCGGACATTCACCGAGGACATAATGTCATCCCCGTCAGCATTAAAAGTGTCCACCGTGACAACCCGGTCGACCCGGTTAATTCCAAGCTCAATGGAAGGATTGACATCCACGCTAATCGAAGATACAGGTATAAAATAGAGAAAGTAACCTCCTCCTCCAATTATCGCCATCATGAGGCATGCCGCCATGACTGCCGCCAACCGCCCATATGGAAACGATGAACCCCGCCTGTACCCTTCTGTTTTTCGGGCAAGAAATTCCCTTGTGTGCCTTTTGATTTCATCGTCTGCACGAATATTGTCAAATGCTTCCTTCAATCTTCTGTCACTCAAAACCTCTCACCTCCCAACTTCTCTCTGAGCAGCCGCTTAGAACGCGTCAGAAGCGTATAGACCGTATTGACATTCTTCCCGAGAATGCGGCCAATCTCAGCGGCAGAATAATCCTCATAGTAATGAAGGTACACCACATTCCTGTACTTCACAGGCAAAGAAAGGACCGCTGCCAACACTTCACTGTGCTCCGGCACCTGTTGCTCCATCTGCCCCGTATCCTTGGAGGGATGCGTCGCTGCAAGCGGGACATTGCCGGATGGAAGCCCGATGCCGTGATACTTGTGGACTATCCCGGCTTCAATCTCTCTATAGCGCGCTATG
>CATLIP010000200.1 GCA_949957035.1 uncultured Lachnospiraceae bacterium | reverse complement strand
GGAGGACGCGGTTTATCTGTTATGTACGGACGGATTCCGGCATAAGGTGAGTGAACAGGAGCTTTGGCAGGCGTTTGCTCCGGGAGAGATGGCGGATGAAGCGAAGATGAGGCGGCGAGGGGAAGGGGTCGCGGAAGTGGTTATGGAGAGAGGGGAGAAAGATAATATTTCTGTGATTTTGCTTCGTAGCATGAAGGAGCGTAACATCCTTTAGTATCAGGATGTTACGCTCCTTCCGGATAGCCATTGTTGTATAACATTTATTCCAACATCTAAAATTTCTGCAATTGTAGCATCTGAAAATCCCTTTCTTTTCATATTAAACGCTGTTTCCTTTTTGCCTTCGATTATCCCTTCATTATAAATTTTTTCAGAAACTTCACACATCTCCGAATAACCTCCTTCCTCGCATTTCAAAAAGTGAATCCTTGCAGACAAAGCTCCTTGGCTCATATCCTCAGGGTCTGCTGTTTTAAAATAATCCATTAGTCTTGCAATATCACTTCCATCATTTACCTCAGCGTTTACATAGGTTACATAAACACCATCATCATATGGAGTTTCTGTCCCTTTAAATTTCTTTTCTACCTTATAAAGAGTCTTTCCGGCGGCCCATAGATCCGTCTCACTAATGTAAATGATATGAACGTCTGGCATTTGATAGTAATCTTTTCCTTTTTCCAAACATTCACTGTCAATCATTGCTGCATAAAATCTGGTTCTTCTAGCGTGCTCAATGGTATCTTTCCTTTGTATCTCTAAATTTACTAACCTCCTGCGGCTATCCTCTGCTAATATGTCAAGAATAGCATCATGGGCTGTAATCTTTGATATTCTGTGCTGCGACCGTATCTCTTTCACAACCAAGTCTGAAATGCCTGTTATAACGCGGATAACATGTTGACAGGCCGGTATGTCATTTAACGCAACACTCATAAATACATTGCTTAGAAGATTAAAACCTCTTGCTTTTTCAACTAACTTGTCTTTTATATTAATAAAAGACGTTTCTTTTGAGTCAACGGCATTTATAGTTGTAGTAGATTTATCTTTTGCTGAATTTTTATCTATTCCCACAATATAGTGCCTCCTTATGTAAAAATAACTTCCTTGTTCTTATTATAAATAAATATACGAAGACTGACAAGATGTAACAGCCATTTTGCGATAACCCCATAATCTTTTTTGACCGTTCTCTTATCATAAATAAGGATTCTGTCGATAATAGCATTATCATTGCTATGTTTCTGGAAGCATTCTGAGTATATTCACATAATTCCGTATATCCCATGGACAATAGATATTGAAGTTACCACTTCTAAATTCAATAGCAATAAAGGAGGATATGATAATATATGAACGCTGTAGACATGTTAAAAAGATATTTCGGATACGATTCCTTCCGCCCCGGCCAGGAAGACATCATCCAGTCCATCCTGTCCGGTAGAGATGCACTGGCCATCATGCCCACAGGCGCGGGCAAATCCATCTGCTACCAGGTCCCGGCATTACTGCTTCCCGGAATCACATTAGTAATCTCACCTCTGATTTCCCTGATGCAGGATCAGGTCAAGTCCTTAAATGAAGCCGGAATCCACGCTGCATTTATCAATTCTTCCCTGACAGAAGCACAGATATCGAAAGCGATGGACCTTGCAGTCAAGGGAGTTTACAAGATTATCTATGTGGCTCCCGAGCGGCTCCCAAGCGACCGTTTTCTCCATTTTGCGCTGAACGGGGAGATATCCATGGTCACAGTAGACGAGGCGCACTGTATCTCCCAATGGGGGCAGGATTTCAGACCAAGTTATCTGAAAATTGTAGACTTTATCGGGCGTCTGCCGAAACGTCCGATTGTGAGCGCGTTTACCGCGACAGCGACGGCAGAAGTAAAGACGGACATTGAATGTATCCTGAAACTGAATCACCCCAATGTTACCATAACCGGATTTGATAGGGAGAATCTGTATTATCGAGTGGAACATATAGCCGGGAAAAAGAAGGATGATTTTGTGGTAAATTATATTGACAAACATCCGCATGACAGCGGCATTATATACTGTGCGACGAGAAAGAATGTAGATTCTCTATATGAAAATCTGTTCAAACGCGGTGTTCCTGTGACCGGTTATCATGCAGGAATGGACAATCAACTTCGCAAGAAAAATCAAGATGATTTTATTTACGACAGAGCCTCGGTGGTTGTGGCGACCAATGCTTTTGGCATGGGAATAGACAAATCTAACGTTCGATTCGTAATCCACTACAACATGCCCCAGAGCATGGAGAACTATTATCAGGAGGCAGGACGCGCCGGCCGTGACGGTGAAAATTCACAGTGCATCCTGTTGTTTTCGGCTCAGGATGTGATGATTAATAAGTTTCTTCTTGAGAAGAAGAGCTTCGAGGAAATGGATGCCGAGGATATCGAACTGATTCGTCAGAGGGACGCCCACAGGCTTCAGGTCATGGAAGGATACTGTAAGACTACCTTCTGTCTCAGGAATTACATACTGGAATACTTTGGTGAGCGTGCGAAAGCTCCTTGTAATAACTGTGGAAACTGCCACAGGGATTACGACGAGGTGGACATGACTACCGAAGCAAAATGGGTGATTAACTGTATTGCAGAAACCAGAGGAAGATACGGACAGAGTATTGTAATCGGAACGCTGCTTGGCGCGAACCGCGCCCGCATAAGGGAAGTAGGGGCGGATCATTATCGTTCCTACGGTACGTTGAAGCATGTGAAGGAAAAGACTCTCCATCTGCTGGTAGACGAGATGTTAAAGGAGGGCTATATTGTCTTAAGCGACGGTGAATATCCGGTTCTCAGGATGGGAGACATTTCAAGTCTTAAGAACGAAGATACCCGGGTGATGATTCGTAAGTTTGAAGAAAAGGAGATCCCGTCTGCCGGGAAGAAGAAGGCGGGAAGTAAGGATTCCCTTACAAGTGCGGGATATAAGCTGTTTGAGGAACTCCGTCAGCTCCGGCTTGGGATTGCGAAGGAAGAGGGAATGCCGCCATATATTATTTTCAATGACAAGACCTTGATTGAGATGTGTGTCAGAATGCCTTCAAACAGGCAGGATATGATGGCGGTATCCGGAGTCGGGGAGAATAAATTTAAGAAGTATGGACAGCGGTTTATTGACGCAATCACAGCGTTTTCGGAGGCACATCCGAACTCAGTTACCACGTCTGAGACGGAGATGACGGTCTGAAAAAATTCTCTATGCATATTGACAACCGCCCCCAAATCGGTTATATTCATATATGGAAACAAATAATTGAATCATGAAGACTTTCTCTTATTCAGAGCAGTGGAGATACAAAGGATCTGTGAAGCTGCGGCAACCCCCAAGATGGGAAGGTGCCAACCTGAGCGAGTAATCGAACAATAAGAGGATTGGTTTATGAGATATATAAAGCAGTCCGATTATGACGGGCTGCTTTTTATATGCCATCCGGTCATTGACAAAGAGAAAGTACTCCATTAGAAAGAAAAGGAGTGGAACAAAAATGGAGAGACATTTATTCACATCAGAATCAGTAACAGAGGGACATCCGGATAAGATGTGCGACCAGATTTCAGACGCAATCTTAGACGCATTGATGGAGCAGGATCCTATGAGCCGTGTAGCCTGCGAGACCAGCACCACCACAGGAATTGTCCTTGTCATGGGTGAGATTACCACGAAGGCATATGTAGACATCCAGAAGATTGTAAGAGAAACTATCAAGGAAATCGGCTACGTGCGCGGTAAATACGGATTTGACGCAGAGACCTGCGGGGTGCTTACAGCCATTGACGAGCAGTCCGGCGATATCGCAATGGGCGTAGATAAGGCATTAGAGGCGAAGAATAACCAGATGTCAGAGGAAGAGATTGCCGCCATCGGCGCAGGCGACCAGGGTATGATGTTCGGTTATGCTTCTGACGAGACGCCGGAGCTTATGCCCTATCCGATCGCTCTTGCACACAAGCTGTCCAGAAAGCTTGCAGAGGTGAGAAAGGACGGTACGCTGCCCTACTTAAGGCCGGACGGAAAGTCTCAGGTAACGGTAGAATATAATGAAGAAGGGATCCCGGTACGCCTTGACGCGGTGGTATTATCTACACAGCATGACCCGGAGGTTACACAGGAGCAGATTCATGAGGATATCCGCAAGTACGTCCTTGACGCAGTTATCCCGGCTGATATGGTGGATGATGAGACGAAGTTCTTCATCAATCCTACCGGACGTTTCGTTATCGGAGGGCCTCACGGGGACAGCGGACTTACGGGACGTAAGATTATCGTAGACACTTACGGCGGAATGGCCCGTCATGGCGGCGGTGCATTTTCCGGAAAAGACTGCACGAAGGTAGACCGCTCAGCAGCGTATGCGGCCCGCTATGTTGCCAAGAATATTGTTGCGGCAGGTCTGGCGAAGAAGTGTGAGATTCAGTTGTCTTATGCAATCGGTGTTGCTCATCCGACTTCAATTATGGTAGATACCTTTGGAACCGGCAAGATTAGTAACGAGAAGCTGGTAGACATGATTCGTGAGAATTTTGACCTTCGTCCGGCGGGAATTATCCGGATGCTTGACCTTAGAAGACCGATTTACAAGCAGACGGCGGCGTATGGACATTTTGGACGTACGGATTTGGATTTGCCTTGGGAGAAGACGGATAAGGTGGAGATTTTGAAGAAATATCTGTAGAT
>CATLIP010000199.1 GCA_949957035.1 uncultured Lachnospiraceae bacterium | reverse complement strand
CTTCGGTTGGAGGTAAGAAAACGAATTACCCAAGCCGCGCTGACCGCCTGAGAAATAATTGTAGCCAGGGCAGCGCCATTGACCCCCATATCCAACAGGAAAATAAAAACAGGGTCCAGCACAATATTAAGCGCCGCGCCTATGACCACAGACAACATGGCAGTCCTAGACTCTCCCTGCCCGCTGATAAAGGTATTCAGCCCTACTGCAACCTGAACAAATATTGTGCCAATCAGATAGATACCGATATATCCGGATGCATACCCGACTGTCACATCACTTGCGCCGAATGCGTACAGAACCGGTCTTTTGAATATGGAGAAGCCCACTGTCAGCACAACAGAAAACAGGACAATCATCCCCGCCGAATTTCCCAATATCAGCTCCGCCTTCTGGCTGTCCTGCCTGCCCAGCTCTATGGACGCAAGGGGAGCTCCGCCCATCCCCGCAAAAGCGCTGAACGCAGAAATCAGCATGATGATAGGGAATGTAACCCCAACCCCTGTCAGCGCCACATCTCCATACCCTTCGATATGTCCGATATAGATTCTGTCCACAATGTTATACAGCACATTGATAAGCTGCGCCGCCACTGCCGGCACTGCCAATGAAACCATCAGCCTTCCTAATGGCGCAGTGCCCAGCCTCTGGCTGTCCATTTCCTTTTTCATATGTATCCCTTCCTGAAATATTTTTTGATATGCAGACATCCTCATGTTCACACAAGGATGTCTGTTTCATCACGTCCCTTATTCTAACATGTCTGGAAAATAATGTAAAGCAAACTTCAAATGTGGGCGCGAACCCTAACTTAGTTTAATTTTACATTCAGATAATTTCTTCCTGACAGGGTCTTGTTGAAGCAGATGCTCAGCACGATAATCAATGTTCCCTCCGCAAAGCCCCACCAGTTAAACAGCGCTGTCAAAACCAACAGCTCCAGACGCATGAACTTCAGCGCATAGCCAAGCTCAAAATTAGGCTGGGTATAATTTGCCACAGACACAAACGCCATATAAAGCATGACTTCTGAATTAAACCACCCTGATTTGACTGAAAATTCTCCCATTACCAGACCTGCAATGACACTTAAGGGAGTACTCAGCATACTAGGCGTATTAAGGGCCGCAAGCCGCAAGCCGTCAATGGCAATTTCCAAAATCAAAAGCTGGAAAATCAGCGGAATATTGACCGTGTCCTTCACGGCCACGAAGGAAAAGGCTTCCGGAAGCCAATTCAAATTCTGCATGAAAAGCAGGAACACAGGCGTAAGGAATACCGTCATAAGCGTGATCAGCCCACGCGCCACCTTCAGATATATATTCGTAAGCGTAGGAAAATAATAGTCATTTGCCTCCTCAATCATGTCAAAAATAGAAGTCGGAAGAATCATTGCCGAGGGCGAATTATCTACCAGCAGCACAATCTTCCCTTCCAACAAGCAGGCAGTGGCCGTGTCGGGTCTTTCCGTAAACTTAAATTTCGGAAAAGGATTGAACCATTTTCGTTTATACAGCTCCTCCGCAAGGCTTTGCTGGTTCATCCTAAGCGCATCTGTGTGAATGTTTTCAATCCGGTCGGAAACATTCTTCAGAAGTTCCTGATCCACCCGGTCGCTCATATAGCAGATTGCAACATCCGTTCGGGAGCTTTCCCCTATCTCCACCATCTTCATGACCAGATGGGGATCCCGAATCCTCCTGCGCATCAGCGCCGTATTAAATACAATTGTCTCCACGAATCCGTCCCGGGATCCCCGAAGGGACTTATCCTTGTCGGGTTCTTCCACGCTTCTGGCCGGATATGTCCGGCAGTCGATTGCGATACACGCTTCATATCCTTCGATAAATAGACAACTGACCCCTGACAGCAGATTCTTTAAGACCTGGTCAAAATCCTCTAAAATCTCCACTTCCTCATAAGGAATGCATTCTCTGGAAAAACTGTCTGCATCGCCAGGCATATCCTCTTTTGTGACTCCGAAAAACGAATCCATAATCTTGAGCATGGTTTCATCATTTGCAAATCCATTGACAGAATAGAAAGTAGCGCACCGCCCTCCTATCATGATATCCCTTTTTATAAGGTCAAAGCTCTCTTTGACCGGAAGTATCCGGTTGAGATACTCAGTATTCTCTTCTCTTGAAGCAGTTACCTTTTTTACGTCTGACATACCAATTCCTCCGCTTGTTTTTCACCGCTTTCACATCAAGCCTTTTCACCTAGCATTCCCTGTAAAATGAAAAATATGCAGAAAAACCACCTTCAATAAAGCAGTATTTCTGCATATGCAAGCCTTTTTGTTCTTCCGAAGTCTTAAGCTTTCGTCGTACTTCCAAAACCTCCGTTGCGAACGGTAGTCACACAGTCGTCAACCGTAATCCCATATTCCACAAAAATCCCCTGCATAAAGCCCGCGCCCGCTTCTATGGAAACGGTCTTCTCTTCCCGGCTGTCATTGGTAATCTTTGCAAATATATGCCCCTCATTATCTGAGTAGAAATAGTCACTGTCTATAATCCCTACCGTATTATTAAGCTGCAGCCGATATTTGAAGCCAAGCCCGCTTCTTGGATAACATTTGAGCACCCAGTCCGGCTTCATCTCCACGCGGATTCCTGTTGGAACCTTCACGGTCTCCCCCGGCTTCAACCTAATCTCAACAGGCGTATAGAAGTCATACCCTGCAGAGCCTTCGGTGGCCCGCTTCGGAAGCTCTATCCCCTCATAAATCTTCCGAATCTCCTGCTCTTCCTTCTTGCCAAACACATCCTCGTATCCTTCTTTAAACTGTTCATAACTTACCTTATGAAACTGCGCAATCCTTTTTGCCATATCGTCCTCCGTTTTTCTTTCGCCAATCGCTAATCAAATGTCTGCCAGCTTCCCTTAATTGTAGGAATCGGCGTAGTATCCTTTGTGTCAAGGTCATGTATAAATATCTTCGTATCCTTCACTATCACGTTCGACAGCAGCAGAACTGCAACCAGATTGGGAATTGCCATCAAAGCATTCAGCGTATCCGCAATCAGCCAGACTAAATCAAGCTTTAATACGGGCGCAATAACCGCCACTGCAACATAGAGAAGCCGATAGGGTATCAGTCCTGTCTTACCGGAAAAATACTCCACACACCGCTCTCCATAATATGCCCACCCAAGAATCGTGGAGTAGGCAAAGGAAATAATTCCAAGGGTCAGAATGATAGGCCCAAGATAGGGAATCTGTCCAAACGCCAATGTCGTAAGCTGCCCTCCGTTATCGATACTGTCTGCATTAACGCCGGGATTCTTCATAATCGTCGTTACCAGCACCAACCCTGTCATCAGACATACAACCACCGTATCCCAGAACGTACCTGTGGAGGATACCAGCGCCTGACGCACTGGATTCCTCGTCTGTGCCGCTGCCGCCGCAATAGGGGCGGAGCCAAGGCCGGACTCATTAGAAAACAATCCGCGGGCCACGCCGTAGCGAATCGCCATACGGACGCCGCTTCCCACAAGGCCGCCTGCCGCCGCGCCGGGCGTAAACGCCAGCCTGCAAATCACACTGACGGCCGGAATGATGTAATCAAAATTCATACACAGAATAATGATACATCCCAGTACATAGAATACCGCCATAAAGGGAACCAGCTTCTCGCAGACTCTTGCAATAGAGCGGATACCGCCAAAAATCACAACAGCCGTCAATGCGGCAATGGCAATCCCTACTCCAATCCTTGGAATATGAAAATTCGTCTCACAAATCTCTGCGATTGCATTTACCTGAGTCGCACACCCGATTCCAAAGGATGCAAATGCCGCGAAAAATGCAAACAGCATACCAAGCCATTTCATATTAAGGCCGCGCTCCAACGCATACATGGCTCCGCCCTGCATACGCCCATCCTCCGTCTTTACCCTATACTTGACAGCTATGTAAGACTCTGCATATTTGGTCGCAATACCAAACACACCCGTAAGCCAGCACCATAAGACTGCCCCGGGACCTCCTATGGCGATTGCGGTTCCCACACCCACAATATTCCCAGTGCCAATCGTTGCCGCCAAAGCCGTCGTCAATGCTCCAAACTGGGATACCTCGCCTTCCGCATCCGGATCCCTGGCAATGGAAAGCTTAATTCCCTTAGATATGGTAAATCTCTGGATAAATCCTGTTCGGATCGTCAGAAACACATGAGTCCCCAGCAACAACAGAATCATCCCCCACCCCCAAACCACGTCATTGAGCGCCTGGAAAAAAGAATTAATCATATCATACATACAAATCCCCCTTTTCTCTAACCCATACATAAAAACATAAAAACTCCAAAGTCTTTCCATCCTTGGAGTTTTTCATATACAGTCTTTCTAATATTATTCAATAATACGGATAATATACTACCATATACTTGAATTCTGTGCAAGCATTTTACAAAAACCTTTTGCACTCTTAACTACGTGCTTCGCCAGCACAGAGGAAGTGACGCTTCCGACTCCGCCAGGCACTGGGCTAATGTATGCGGCCTTGTTCTTTACCGCATCAAAATCCACATCCCCGCAAAGACCTCCATCTTCGTCCACATTGATTCCCACATCTATAACCACAGCATTCTCGCCCACCATATCCTCTGTGACCATCCTGGCTTTCCCTGCTGCCGCCACCAGAATCTGGGCTTTATTGCACTCCTGCGCCAACTCCTCTGTCCGCGTATGGCATAGGGTAACGGTGCCGTCC
>CATLIP010000198.1 GCA_949957035.1 uncultured Lachnospiraceae bacterium | reverse complement strand
CTTACCGTACTTGTGCATACATTTGTAGGCGGGGCAGGCGCGAATCGGGTCATAATCAAGAAAGAGGGCGCCATCGAAGGGATATACAGTCTGTCTGAGGACAGAGAGGTGGAGATTAACAACGGGACGAACCTGCTGAAGATTAAGAACGGCGAGGCGTCTATGGCTTGGGCTGACTGCCCGGATCAGCTCTGTGTCCATCAGAAGCCGGTGTCTTTGAACCATGAGAGTATCATCTGCCTTCCCAATAAAGTGGTTGTGGAGGTGGAATCAGGCGCCAACAGAGAGTTTGACGCGGTGACAAACTAACCGGCGGCGGGCAGGAGGAAGATTTTTGAAGAGCAGGGTGGCTTATTTTGGGGTATTTACAGCGCTGGCGCTGATTTTTAGTTATGTGGAGACACTGATTCCCATCCATTTTGGCGTCCCGGGGATGAAGCTTGGGCTTGCCAATTTGGTGATTGTAATCGCATTGTATAAAATGCGGGTACAGGAGGCATTCATGCTGTCAGTGGTCCGGGTCTTGCTGTCGGGTTTCCTGTTCGGGAATTATTTCAGTATTATATACAGTCTGGCAGGCGCGCTGCTGAGCCTGTCTGTGATGGCGGGGCTTAAGCGGACTGAGGGGTTCAGCGTGATGGGGGTAAGTATTGCAGGGGGTGTATTTCACAACATTGGACAGCTTATTGTGGCAATGCTGGTGGTAGAGACGTTCAGTGTGGCCTACTATGTGCCGGTACTTCTGGCTGCCGGACTTGTGACAGGACTTTTGATTGGAATTGCGTCGAATGAGATGTTGAAAAGGCTTAAGAATCTCAAGCTTTGATGTCTTTTTGGGTTTACAGCAGAATTGATAAAAAGGGGGAGAGATGGTATGATATCATATGTAAGAGGGACTCTTGCCGGGGTGGAAGAGGATAAAGTAATTGTAGACGTGGGAGGCGTGGGATATGGAGTCTATATGTCCGGTCAGGCCATGGGACGTCTTCCGTCTATAGGGAGCGAAGTGAAGCTTCATACATACCTGAACGTGAAGGAAGACGCCATGCAGTTATATGGTTTTTTGACGAGGGATGATCTGTCGGTGTTCAAGCTGCTGATTGGAGTGAACGGAATTGGCCCTAAGGGAGGTCTTGGGGTTTTGTCAGCCTTAAGTCCCGATGATTTGCGGTTCGCTGTTTTGGCAAATGATGTGAAGGCAATCTGTGCTGCTCCGGGTATTGGGAAGAAGACGGCGGAAAAGTTGATTTTGGAGCTTAGGGATAAGCTTACTCTGGAGGATGCGCTTCAGCATATTGCTTCGGACTCAGATGTTACGGCAGGTATGGAAGGCAATGGTCAGATTCAGAGCGAGGCTGTGCAGGCGCTTGTGGCATTGGGCTATGGCAGTACGGAGTCTCTTAAGGCGGTCAAAAAAGTAGAAGCAGATGAGAACATGGAAGTAGAGGAAGTGCTGAAATTGGCGCTAAAGTATATGGCTCTTTAGAGGCAGAATCCACTTGGAACATCAGATTATGGGGACTTCAAAGCAGAAATTAATGAGGGTGAGTTAAAAAATGGGCAGACGAATTATTACGACGGAGAATCTGGAAGAGGATGTTAAGATTGAGAACCATCTGCGTCCGCAGATGCTTGCGGATTATATCGGGCAGGAGAAGGCCAAGGAGACGCTTAAGATTTACATCGAGGCAGCGAAGGCAAGAAAGGAGCCTTTGGACCATGTATTGTTCTATGGACCTCCGGGACTTGGCAAGACGACCCTTGCCGGAATCATTGCCAATGAGATGAACGTGAATCTAAAGATAACCTCTGGTCCTGCCATTGAAAAGCCGGGTGAGATGGCTGCAATCTTGAATAATCTGCAGGAGGGGGACGTGTTGTTTGTGGATGAGATTCACAGATTAAACCGGCAGGTGGAAGAGGTGCTCTATCCGGCAATGGAGGATTATGCCATAGACATTATGATTGGGAAGGGCGCCAGTGCAAGATCTATTCGTCTGGAGCTTCCCAAATTTACATTGGTGGGAGCAACTACCAGAGCCGGAATGCTGACAGCGCCCTTGCGGGACCGTTTTGGCGTGGTGAACCGGATGGAGTTCTATACGGTGGATGAACTGAAGACCATTCTTCTGCGCTCTGCAAGGGTGCTTGAGGTGGGGATTGATAAGAAGGGCGCAGATGCGCTGGCCAGACGATCCAGAGGGACGCCGCGACTGGCCAACAGGCTATTGAAGCGAGTGAGGGATTTTGCCCAGGTCAAATACGACGGTTATATCACAGAAGAGGTGGCGAATTATGCGCTGGATTTATTGGATGTGGACAAGGCGGGGTTAGACCAGACGGACCGGAGACTTTTGCTGGTGATGATTGACAAATTTCTTGGAGGCCCTGTGGGGCTTGATACGCTGGCGGCGGCCATCGGGGAGGATGCAGGCACGATTGAGGACGTCTATGAACCCTACCTTCTGATGAATGGATTCATACAGAGAACGCCCAGAGGGAGGATTGTGACGGACCATGCGTACCGTCATCTGGGAATTTCCCATGAAATTATCGAAAAATAGTTGGTTTTTGGAGAAGTATCGTTTATAATAGAGTGAGAGAGTCGGAAAACTGTGGTTGGCAGCTTTTCTGCGTACTAAGGCATAAGAATTTCGAGGAGGCTTCTAATGGCATCATCAAAAAACTTTACGGAAGTATTGATAGGGGGCAAGGTATTCACCCTGAGCGGTTTTGAAAGTGAAGAATATCTGCAGAAAGTATCGACCTATCTGAATCATAAGATTGAGGAGTGCAGTAACAGCGACGGATACCGGAAGCAGAGTGCCGAGACCAGAAGCATTTTGCTGGCGCTGAATATTGCGGATGATTATTTTAAGGCAAAGAAGCAGGGCGGCACGCTGGAAAGTGATATAGAGGCAAAGGATAAAGAGATGTATGATCTGAAGCACGAACTGATATCGGTTCAGATCAAGCTCGAGAATGCAGAAAAATCTATGGACAAGCTCAAGGAAGAGAATAAGGAATTTCAGATGAAGATTGTCCAGCTTGAAACGGAGATTAAGAATAATCGTAAGAAGTAGGCTGTCTATAGACAGCCTTTTTTAAAGAATGTGGGGGAATTATTAGTTTGGGACGCGGAAGCGAAGGCAGGATGTCTTTCGGAGAGTTTCAGGGGAGGATATATGATTAACAGGCAGATTGAGATACTAGCGCCGGCAGGCTCAGTGGAGAGCTTAAGGGCCGCCGTCTGTGCGGGAGCGGATGCAGTCTATATCGGCGGAACAAGGTTTGGGGCAAGGGCCTATGCCAGGAATCTGACGGAGGAGGAATTGCTTGACGCCATTGACTATGTGCATATTCACAGGAGACGTATTTATCTGACGGTGAATACCCTGCTTAAGGATTCGGAGATAGAAGAACTCTATGGATATCTCCTGCCCTGTTATCTGCGGGGACTTGACGGGGTGATTGTCCAGGATGTTGGAGTGTTAGAATATTTGCGCAGATATTTTCCAGAGCTTCCGATTCATGCAAGTACCCAGATGACGGTTACAGGGGCAAAAGGAGCGTCATTTTTTAAGGAACAGAAGGTTGTGCGGATTGTACCTGCAAGAGAGCTGTCTCTTGAGGAGATTCGGCAGATGAAGGAAGAGACAGGGATGGAGATTGAGTGTTTCGTCCATGGCGCGCTGTGTTATTGTTATTCGGGACAGTGCTTGATGAGCAGTATGATTGGAGGCAGGAGCGGCAACCGGGGGCAGTGCGCCCAGCCTTGCCGCCTTCCCTGGCAGACGGAGGGCAGGAAACCTGCGGATTTGATGAGTCTTAAGGATTTGTGTACCATTGACATGCTTCCGGACCTGATTGAGGCGGGAATCGATTCCTTCAAGATTGAGGGCAGAATGAAACAGCCGGATTATGTTTATACTGTGACGAGTATTTATCGGAAGTATGCGGATTTGTATCTTGAGAAAGGGGCCGGGCATTATAAGGTAGAGGAAGACGACTTAAGCAGGCTATATGGCGTCTATCAGCGCAGAGGCTATACGCAGGGATATTACAGGCGGCATAATGGGAAGGATATGATTTCATTAAAACGTATGCAGGGGGATAAGGAAGAGACGGCCCTTAAGGATTTTAAAATACAAGAAAAAATTAATGGTAATTTAATACTTTCTGAGGGTCAGCGTGCTAAACTGGTATTGACGTACCGAGACTGCCGGGTGGAGTGTGAGGGCGAGACGGTACAACCTGCCATGCGGCAGCCCTTAGATGCCGATAGAGTTGAAAAGCAGATGCAGAAAACCGGCAATACGGAATTTCAGTTCCGACAGTTCCTGGTGGAGATGAACGGGGCGGTATTTCTTCCTGTGCAGGCATTGAATGAGCTTAGAAGAGAAGGACTTAAGAGTCTTACGGACGCACTTTTGAAGGAATACCGGCGAGAGAAGCCTAAGCCGGATGAGGACAGAAGGAACGAAGGTTCTTTGGATGAAAGACAGAAGGAAGAAAAAAGCTTAGATGAGAATTTCTGCCTTTCATGTATGGTTTCTTCCTTTGACCAGTTAAAGGCAGCCGTAGTTTGCGAAATGATTACCAAGATTTACATAGACGAAGAGCTTGGACTGCAGGATCAGGTCAGGCAGTATCTGACAAAGTACAGACAAGGAAGGCAGTATTTTCTCGTAATGCCATATATTTTCCGTATGAAGGATATGGAAG
>CATLIP010000197.1 GCA_949957035.1 uncultured Lachnospiraceae bacterium | reverse complement strand
ATTTTCGCCTGTCATTTGGAAATCCTGTGTTTTCAATAATTCCAAAACAGCCTGTCGGGAATCTGGATTTTTTTCAATCATACTTTCGCAGAATCCTCCCAATATATGAAAGCACACATGGCGATAGTAAACGGTAAGAAAGTATGCAGTTGTCGCCGCTACAATCAGACTGACCGACAGCACGAAAAGAACTGTTATTTTTATATTTGATTTTTTGCTCATATCGCATCCTCCATACGGTAGCCAAAGCTCCGTATTGTTTTTAAGCAGGACGGATGATGGAGTTTTTCCCTAAGCCGTTTCATTGTCACGGTCAACGTATTGTCATTGACATAATTTCCATTATTGTCCCAAATTTGAGTCAGCAGCCGTTCTCTTGTGACAGTTTTTCCCTTATTTTCCATTAAAAGCAGCAAAAGCCGGTATTCTGCCTGGCTGACAGTAATTTCTTCTTCACCGCAAAATACTGCCGTTTTGTTTTTGTCAATTGAAATAGAACCGCAGGAAAGATACTGGCTCTGCACATTTCCTGCCCTGCGCAGCAGTGCGTGGATGCGGGAATACAGAACTTCTAATTCAAAAGGTTTTGTCACATAATCATCTGCCCCATATTCAAAACCGGAAATAATATCACAAGTATCATCCCGGACAGTCAGAAAAATGACCGGCAGTTCTTTCCATCTTGAGCGTATCCATCTGCAAAAGCTGTTTCCCTCGCCGTCCGGCATATTCCAGTCAATCAATATAATGCTTGGAATATGGTGTTCCAATGCCTTCTTTCCGCTTTCCAATGTTCTGAATATAGAAACAACATACCCTTTCAGGCTCAGATATTCTTTTACAGTCATTGCAATATTTTCATCATCTTCAATATAATAGATTTCTAGCATTTTCCCATCTCCCTGCAATTTTTCCGAAACGCCCTGCCGTTTCCCGTTGCTGATGTCGGCAAGGCAGGTACTCAGCCTGCCACTTGTCTTTGGATTTAGATTCCTAATGAATCTCACCCATTACTCCCGCAATATCCTCGTCATTCTTCACCGTTGCCTCAATCGCATACTCCAGTGTCCTGGCAATCATCTCCAGGGACATAAACGGCGTTCCGCTGGGTTTGTCCACCGCCTGCTGAGCCGCAAAGGGAACATGGATAAATCCTGCCCGGATATTCGGATATTTCTTCGCCGCCATGTGAAGCACATTATACATCACGCTGTTGCACACATAGGTTCCCGCCGTGTAAGATATATGGCACGGAATCCCGTGATCACGTACATTCTTCACGATTGCCTTCACCGGAATCGTTGCATAGTACGCCGGTTCCCCGTCCTTCTGAATCGGCTCGTCAGACGGCTTCTCCCCGTCATTATCCGGGATACGGGCTTCTGCCAGATTAATGGCTACCTGTTCAATGGTCACACAGGAACGTCCTCCGGCCTGGCCCACATTGATTACAACGTCCGGTTCATACTTGCGGATCCCTTCCTCCACAGCCGGACCGCTCTTAGAAAACACGGTGGGGATCTCAAGCTTCACAATCTTTGCACCCTCAATCTCGTCCGGCAAAAGCTTCACCGCCTCAAACGCCGGATTCACCGGCTCGCCCCCGAAGGGGTCGAACCCTGTCACTAATACTTTCATTGTTATCTGCTTCCTTTTTCCAACCGGTTCCCGTCTAATAAACGCCAGACTCTCGGTCACAATCCTAATACAGCTTCGCCCCAATCTCCCTTGGACGAAATCCTTCATCCTCCAACGCCTTCATAATCTCATTCTTATGCTCCGTCCCGAACGCCTCCATAGTGATACGAAGCTCCACAGCCGCGTTTCGGTTGGTGCTGACGAACTGGTTATGCTCAAGCTTAATGACATTTCCCTGTGCGTCCGCAATCGTAGCCGCCACCCTTACCAGCTCGCCCGGCTTATCCGGAAGCAGTACAGACACTGAGAAAATCCGGTCGCGCTGAATCAGCCCATGCTGTACGATGGAAGACATGGTAATCACATCCATATTGCCGCCGCTCAAAATCGCCACAGCCTTCTTCCCCTTCAAGTCAAGCTGCTTCAAGGCAGCGACCGTCAGAAGCCCGGAATTTTCCACCACCATCTTATGGTTCTCCACCAAATCCAAAAACGCTCCAATCAGCTCGTCGTCCTCCACCGTCAGCATACGGTCAATATTCTCCTGCGCATATGGGAAAATCTTTTCGCCCACCCGTTTGACCGCAGTACCGTCCGCAATCGTATTGGCGCTGTCGAGGGTGACAGGCTCCCCGGAAGCCAAAGCCGTCGTCATACTCGCCGCCTGAGAAGGCTCCACGCCAATGACCTGAATCTTAGGATTCAGCATTTTCGCCAGCGTAGACACTCCCGTAATCAATCCGCCGCCGCCCACAGGCGCAAGGATATAATCTACCGTCGGCAATTCCTGCACAATCTCCATGGCAATCGTCCCCTGCCCGGTGGCAATATCCGGATCGTCAAAAGGATGGACAAAGGTATACCCCTTCTCTTCCGCCAGTTTCAACGCATACTCACACGCATCGTCATAAACATCCCCATGCAGGATCACTTCCGCCCCGTAATTCTTCGTACGGTTCACCTTAATCAATGGCGTCACCGTCGGCATCACAATGACTACTTTACAGCCGAATTTCTGTGCTGCATAGGCAACGCCCTGGGCATGGTTCCCCGCAGAAGCAGTAATCAACCCTTTTGCCCGCGCCTCCTCGCTCATGGTACTAATCTTATAATAAGCGCCCCGCACCTTATAAGCGCCCGTTTCCTGCATATTCTCCGGTTTCAGATAAATCCTTCCGCCCGTCTCCCGGCTCAGATATTCGCTGTACACTAATTTTGTCGGGTTCGTGACATTCTTCACAAGCTCGCTGGCCTGTTCAAATTTTTCAAGCGTAAACATACTTTCTTCCTCCTATCATCCAAGATTAAAACAAACTCAGGAATTCTCTCCTTCTATCATCCAAGATTAAAACAAGCTCAGGAATTCTCTCCTTCCTCCCCGTCCCCAGACGTAAACAACGCCCGGACAAAGGTATCTGCATCAAACTTCTGCAGATCATCAATGGACTCCCCGACGCCAATGTACTTCACCGGAATCCCCAGCTCCGCATGAATCGCCACAGCAATCCCGCCCTTCGCCGTTCCGTCCATCTTCGTCAGCACAATCCCCGTAATATCCGCCACCTCATGGAACTCCTTCGCCTGCTGCAGCGCATTCTGCCCCGTAGTCGCATCCAGTACCACCAACGTCTCCCTGTACGCCTCCGGGAACTCCCGGTCAATGATACGGTTCATTTTCCTTAACTCTTCCATCAGATTCTTCTTATTGTGAAGCCTGCCGGCCGTATCGCACAACAGCACGTCCGCATGCCTTGCCTTTGCCGAAGCCACCGCGTCAAAGACCACGGAAGCCGGGTCGGAACCTTCCTGCCCGCCAATCAAATCCACCTGCGCGCGGTTCGCCCACTCCTTTAGCTGCTCTCCCGCCGCCGCGCGGAACGTATCCGCCGCCGCAAGCACCACCTTCTTATTCTGGGCCTTCAGCTTCCCGGCAAGCTTCCCAATGGTCGTCGTCTTCCCGACTCCATTTACCCCAATCACCAGCACCACAGACGTGCGCTCCTCGAACTCATACGCCGTCTCCCCCACGTCCATCTGCTCCTTAATACTCTCAATCAGAAGCTCCCGGCATTGCATAGGCTCCTTAATACGCTGCGCCTTCACCTTCGCCTTCAAATCATCCAGGATATCATAAGTCGCCTTAACCCCCAAGTCCCCCATAATCAGGACTTCCTCCAGCTCCTCATAAAACTCCTCATCAATATGGGAAAACCCATTAAAAATACTGTCCATCCCGGACACAATATTATCCCTCGTCTTCCCAAGCCCCTGCACCAAACGCTTAAAAAAACCAACCTTCTCCTCAGCCATCACAACCTCCTATTCTCCCCCATCATCACCAGAATCCCAAGCTCCAATTCCCCATCCATTCCCCACATAATTCAACACTCCCCAAAACTTTCATCTCGCCTTTGTTAGTCTCTCTAACTTGCGTATTAAATTCTCCACCCTATCCCCTTATCTTCCCCCGCCAATCCCCCGCTCTCTCCAACTCTTTTCCCTCTTCAACACTCCCCCTGACGCTTAGAGGAAACAGCGTTTCCGGGAAGAGGGATATCCCTAAGCAGACATTCAGGGACGCTCTTAGTGGAGGTGAAATCCACTGCTTACGAAGACTTAGGCACGAAGGTTCTCCTGAGTGTCTTAGTCGAAGTTAGCAGTTAGTTCGCCGGAACGTTGTCCCAGTCTGCGTGGGATATCCCTCTTCCCGGAAATGCGTCCCTCTGGCAACCTCTCCCTCTAACGATTACGCATCCAACTCCTCTTCCAGCAGGCTCACCGACACCAGCGTAGAAATCCCTTTCTCCTGCATCGTAATCCCATACAGCCTGTCCGCCGCCGTCATCGTCCCCCTTCTGTGGGTAATCACAATAAACTGAGTACTCTTCGTCAGCTTATGCAGATATCCTGCAAACCGGACTACATTATTATCGTCCAGCGCCGCCTCAATCTCATCCAGAAGGCAGAAAGGCGACGGTTTCAAGTTCTGGATGGCAAACAAAAGCGAAATCGCCGTCAGCGCCTTCTCCCCTCCGGAAAGCTGCATCATATTCTGCAGCTTCTTTCCCGGCGGCTGCGCAATAATCCGCACCCCTGCCTCCAAAATATCTTCATCCTCCATGAGCTCCAACGTACCCTTGCCGCCGCCGAACAACTCCTTGAACACCTGGTCAAATTC
>CATLIP010000196.1 GCA_949957035.1 uncultured Lachnospiraceae bacterium | reverse complement strand
TACGCTGATTCAGGATGTGGACAGCCATCTGGAGAATTACAGGATTCCGGAGACCGCCAGAGCCTTGCAGGAGTTTGTGGATGACATGAGTAACTGGTATGTAAGAAGAAGCCGTGAGCGTTTCTGGGCGAAGGGAATGGAGCAGGATAAGATTAACGCTTATATGACTCTTTATACAGCATTGGTTGGTGTGAGTAAGGCGGCGGCGCCGATGATTCCGTTCATGACAGAGGACATTTACCAGAATCTTGTAAAGAGTGTGGATAAGAGCGCACCGGAGAGTATCCATCTGTGTGATTTCCCGAAGGCGGACGAGTCATGTATTGACCATGAGCTTGAGGCGAACATGGATAAGGTGTTAAAGCTGGTTGTCATGGGCCGTGCGTGCCGGAACACGGCAAATATTAAAAATCGTCAGCCTATTGGCAGGATGTATGTGAAGGCGGATTTTGAACTTCCGGAATTTTATCAAAAGATTGTAGAAGATGAATTGAATGTAAAATCTATGACATTTACACAAGAAGTCAGGGATTTTACCACATATTCTTTTAAGCCTCAACTAAAGACAGTGGGGCCGAAATATGGTAAAATGTTGAATGGAATCAGGGCGAGGCTTAGTGAGATTGACGGTAATGCTGCCATGGATGCCTTAAATGAGACGGGCGTTTTGAAACTGGATATCGACGGCAATGAAGTTTTGCTGTCTCAGGATGATTTGCTGATTGAGAGTGCGCAGATAGAAGGATATGTATCTGAGGATGATAACGGAATTACGGTTGTGCTGGATACAAATCTGTCAGAAGAGCTTCTTGAGGAAGGCTTTGTGCGAGAGATTATCAGTAAAGTTCAGACCATGCGTAAGGAAGCTGGTTTCGAGGTGATGGATAAGATTGAGATTACCTATGAGGGAACCGACAAGGCAGAGGCGGTATTTGCCGCCAATAGAGATACTATTGGAGAGGAAACTCTTGCGCAGAAGGTTACGAAAGCTGCACCGGCAGGAGATGTGAAGGAATGGAAGATTAACGGTGAGATGGTAACTCTTGGAGTGGAGAGAAAATAACAATACTTTGCGGGGCGGCTTTTGCCTGCCCCGGGCGAAAGGAAGAGGTAGGGAAGTATGTATAATCCGAGATTTGAGAAAGAGGCGTTTAAGAAGGAAGTAAAGCAGAATGTAAAGCATCTGTTCCGTAAGGAGATTGAGGAGGTTTCACAGCAGGAACTGTATCAGGCAGTTTCCTATGCTGTGAAGGAGGCAATCATTGATAACTGGATTGCCACACAGAAACAGTATGAGAAGGATGATCCGAAGATTGTCTATTACATGTCCATGGAGTTCTTAATGGGAAGAGCCCTTGGAAATAACCTGATTAATATGACGGCATATACAGAAGTTAAGGAAGCCTTAGAGGAGATGGGTGTGAACCTGAACCTGCTTGAGGACGAGGAACCGGATCCGGCCCTTGGAAACGGTGGTCTGGGACGTCTTGCGGCATGTTTCCTAGATTCTTTGGCCTCTCTTGGCTATGCGGCATATGGCTGCGGAATCCGCTACCGTTATGGTATGTTTAAGCAGAAGATTGAGAACGGCTACCAGGTAGAGACGCCGGATAACTGGCTTGTGAACGGCAATCCTTTTGAACTAAGAAGACCGGAATATGCGAAGGAAGTACGTTTCGGCGGAAATATCCGTGTTGAATATGACGATACAGGAAAGATTCATTTTGTGCAGGAGAATTATGAGTCGGTAAAAGCAGTTCCCTATGATTATCCGATTGTGGGTTATAATAACAATGTTGTCAATACCTTACGTATCTGGGACGCAGAGCCGATTGTTGACTTCCAGTTAGAGTCCTTTGACCGCGGCGATTACCATAAAGCTGTGGAGCAGCAGAATCTTGCGAAGAATATTGTAGAAGTTCTCTATCCCAACGACAATCATTATGCCGGGAAGGAATTGAGACTGAAACAGCAGTATTTCTTCGTGTCTGCAAGTCTTCAGGCGGCGGTTGCCAAGTATAAGAAGCATCACGATGATATTAAGAAGCTGTACGAGAAGATGACTATTCAGATGAATGATACCCATCCGACGGTTGCGGTTGCAGAGCTGATGCGTATTCTGTTGGATGTAGAAGGGCTTGGATGGGAGGATGCATGGGAGGTTACCAAGAAGACCTGTGCATACACCAACCATACCATTATGGCAGAAGCGTTAGAGAAGTGGCCAATCGACCTGTTCTCAAGACTTCTGCCCCGTGTATACCAGATTGTACAGGAGATTGACCGAAGATTTATCGAGCATGTGAGAAAGACCTACCCCGGAGACGAGAACAAAGTCAGAAAGATGGCGATTTTGCGGGACGGACAGGTGAAGATGGCGCATCTTGCAATCGTTGCGGGCTACTCGGTCAATGGTGTGGCAAGACTGCATACGGAGATTCTTAAGAATCAGGAATTGAAAGAATTTTATCAGTTGATGCCGGAGAAATTCAATAATAAGACCAATGGTATCACCCAGAGACGTTTCCTGATGCATGGTAATCCAAGGTTAGCAGATTGGGTAACGAAAAAGCTTGGCACAAAGGATTGGATTACAGACCTTTCTCTTATGTCAGGACTTAAGAAATATGCGGACGACCCGGAAGCCTGGAAAGAATTTATGGAGATTAAGTATAAGAACAAGGAATTTTTGGCGGCTTATATTCTGAAGCATAATGGAATCGAAGTGGATCCGCGCTCTATTTTCGACGTACAGGTAAAGCGTCTTCATGAATATAAACGGCAGTTGATGAATATCCTTCACGTCATGTATCTTTATAACCAGATTAAGGAGCATCCGGAGAAGAACTTCTTCCCAAGAACCTTTATCTTTGGTGCCAAGGCATCGGCAGGATATATCCGGGCCAAGGAGATTATCAAGCTTATCAATTCCGTTGCGGATGTGGTAAATAATGACCGCAGCATCAACGGAAAGATTAAGGTGGTATTTATTGAAGATTACCGCGTATCTAACGCAGAGTGGATTTTTGCGGCGGCAGATGTCAGCGAGCAGATTTCTACTGCTTCTAAGGAGGCGTCCGGTACAGGTAATATGAAATTCATGCTGAACGGTGCGCCGACTCTGGGAACCATGGATGGCGCTAATGTGGAGATAGTAGAAGAAGTTGGAATTGAGAATGCATTTATCTTCGGTTTGAGCTCAGATGAGGTTATTAATTATGAGCAAAACGGCGGGTATAATCCTTGGGATATCTATAACAGTGATGAGGATGTGCGCAGAGTAGTGAATCAATTGATTGACGGCACCTATGCGAACGGCAATACGGAGATGTACCGCGACCTTTATGATTCTTTGCTCACGACGAAGGGCGGAAACAGGGCGGATATGTACTTTATTTTGAAGGATTTCCGCGCGTATGCAGATGCACAGTTGAAGGTGGAGGAAGCCTATCGTGATAAAGAGAGATGGGCGAAGATGGCTCTGCTCAATACGGCCTGCTGCGGCAAATTCTCTTCTGACCGTACCATTCGGGAGTATATAGCGGATATCTGGAAATTGGATCCGGTGAAGATTGACATGAAAGTTGAAGAATGGGATTAAAATGCAGGAATAAAATAACTTGCCCTTCCATACAGTGTATGGGAGGGTATTTTTTATGCGGCTGAAACTTAAAAGATTGGGATGCTATTTGATTATCATTATTTTGCTGCCGTATGTGATTACGGTATTCTTAAATGGGTCAAGCATTACCTCTTATTCCCATGTTGACAGTGCAAGGGTGAGAGTAAAGAGTGGAGAGAAAGAGACACAGATGCCTATAGAGGAATATTGTATCGGGATACTGGCTAAAGTGATACCTGCATCCTACGAAAAGGAAGCATTGAAGGCGCAGGCGATTCTTGTTCGAACGGAGGTCTATCGTAAAATCAGAGAGTCGGGGAAGGAGACGGTTCTTGAGGAGGAGTTCTGGACCCAGAAGCAGATGGAGGATGCATGGGGAAATAAATATCCGAAGTATTACCGGAAGCTTGAGGAAGCATGGGAAGAGACAGAAGGTAAGGCGCTGCATTTTGGGGAAGAGCTTGCGCTGACGCCATTTTTTCGTCTGAGTAATGGCTGTACCCGTGATGGGAAGGAGGTTCTGGGTAGCGATGAGTATCCGTATCTTAAGATTGTGGATTGCCCTTATGATATTGAGGATGAGAAGCAGATTCGTACTGTCATGGCAGAGGATATGGATGCAGAGATTACGTCCACGGATACGGCCGGCTATGTGATGAGTGTGCGGGTGGGGCAGGAAAATATCAGCGGAGAGGAATTTCGTAATAATTACAGCCTTGCTTCCGGGTGTTTCACGCTGCAGCGTTACAATGGACAGACACGAATTACAACGAGAGGTGAGGGTCATGGGCTGGGGATGAGCCAATATTCTGCGAATCAGATGGCAAAGGAGGGAGATACATACGATTCTATTTTACAATATTTTTTTGAAGGAACTGAAATAAAAGAAGTCGCAGAAATATTACTGGACGTAGAATAAGTGTATCACTATCTGGCAAAAATATAGTCAGAGGTGGTGATAAAATGAATAAGAAGCAAAGACCTTCACAGAGAAAGAAAAGTGCTGCTGTTGCGGCTGTAGTCTGTTTTGTAGCAGCTATTGCGTTAGTGGGAACATATACATTCAACGACTACAAACGGACGCAGGAGAAGGAGCAGTTGGCGCTGGCGGAGGAAGAGGATGACACAAAAGAGGAAAACAAGAGGGAACCGGCGGAGGAAGCCAATAATCTAATCATCAACAATAAGGAAAAGACAGAACCGGAAGAAG
>CATLIP010000195.1 GCA_949957035.1 uncultured Lachnospiraceae bacterium | reverse complement strand
GAAGGTTATCTTATCCGGCGTCAGCGGTAAATTCCTCTCTGACCATTCAGGAATTAGCTCCGGGTGAACGCTTGCTAAACTGTTGCTCATAGTATAACCACCCCTTCCTCTGTGATTATCCTCATTATATTGAGAAAAACAGAATTGGTGTAGTTTGCGATGTAGTCCGAAAACTATGAGAAATGAAAGAAGCTCCTGAGAAGATGTAGCTTCTCAGGAGCTGTGTGAAACTCAAAATTATGCGATTTTTTAGTCTCTGCACCGTTTTTAGCACCGATTGGTGTAAATTTGGTGTAAAGAGGTAAATTTATTCGGTTTGGAAACTCCCGAAACCCGCATAAACACTGGTTTTTTTCGAATTTTACTTGTCGAGGGGCTTCATTGTGGGGAATAGCAAAACATCCCGAATCGCCGCTGAATCCGTCAGCAGCATACACATCCTGTCAATCCCGAATCCAATCCCCCCAGTCGGAGGCATACCAATCTCCAGCGCATTCAAGAAATCTTCATCCGTCGTATTCGCCTCTTCATCTCCCTGCGCAAGCAATTCCTCCTGCGCCTTGAAACGCTCCCTCTGGTCAATCGGGTCATTCAGCTCAGAATACGCATTCGCCATCTCCCAGCCATTCATAAAGAACTCAAACCGCTCCACATACTCCGGATTCTCCGGTTTCTTCTTCGTCAGAGGCGAAATCTCAATAGGATGGTCCATCACGAACGTAGGCTGAATCAAATGCTCCTCCGCAAATTCCTCAAAGAACAGACTCAGGATATCCCCCTTCTTATGCCTGTCCTCGAACTCCACATGATGCTCTTTCGCAAGCTCCCTCGCCTGCTCAAGGGTCTCCACCTCATTCCAGTCAACACCCGCATATTTCTTCACCGCGTCTACCATAGTAATCCGCTCAAAGGGTTTCCCAAGGTCCATCTCTACGCCGTTATAAGTAATAGTCGTGGTTCCCAGAACCTCCCTAGCCACATGGCGGTACAGATTCTCCGTCAGATCCATCATTCCATTATAATCCGTATACGCCTGATATAACTCCATCAAGGTAAACTCCGGGTTATGTCTCGTATCCAAACCCTCGTTACGGAACACCCGGCCAATCTCATATACTTTCTCAAGACCGCCCACAATCAAACGCTTCAGATACAGCTCCAAAGAAATCCGCAGCTTAAAGTCCTCATCCAGCGCATTAAAATGTGTCTCGAAAGGTCTTGCAGCCGCCCCGCCTGCGTTGCTCACAAGCATGGGAGTCTCCACCTCCAAGAATCCCTCTCCGTCCAGATATCTTCTAATGGCGCTTAGAATCTTAGAACGCTTGATAAAAGTATCCCTTGCCTCCGGATTCATAATCAAATCCACATATCTCTGACGGTAGCGCATATCCGTATTTGTCAGACCATGGTACTTCTCCGGAAGTATCTGAAGACTCTTGGATAATAATTTCACAGAAGATGCATGAACAGAAATCTCGCCTGTCTTCGTCTTAAAAACTTCTCCCTCCACGCCGACAATATCTCCAATATCCATCTTCTTGAAATCCTTATAAGCATCCTCGCCAATACTGTCCCTTGCTACATAAGACTGGATATTCCCGCTCTGGTCGAGAACATTACAGAAGGAAGCCTTTCCCATGACACGTTTCTGCATAATACGCCCTGCAAGCGTTACCTGCTTTCCTTCCATTTCCTCATAATTCTCCTTGATGTCCATGGCATGGCATGTTACATCAAACTTTGTAATTTCAAATGGATTTTTTCCGTTGCTTTGTAAATCCGTCAGTTTCTCACGACGAACCTTCCTTAACTGGTTAATGTCCTGTTCCTGTTCTTTCTCCTGTTGTTTGGCCACGTTTTTCTCTCCTTCCTTATCCTTGCATAGGATATCTCTACGCAATTCCTCTTACAATGACCGGCTGATATGCAATACCTCGTATTCCATAACTCCCGCCTGTGTCTCAACCTGTACCTGGTCGCCTACCTTACAGCCAATGAGAGCCTGTCCCACCGGAGACTCGTTAGAAATCTTCCCTTCCAGACTGTTCGCCTCAGTAGAGCCTACCAGCTTAAACTCCATCTCCTCGTCGAATGTCTTATCATAAACCTTTACCGTACATCCGACATTAATTTTATCAAAATCTACCTCATCCTCAACTACAACTTCTGCATTCTTAAGGATACCTTCCAGTTCCTCGATACGTGCCTCAATGTCTCGCTGCTCATCCTTTGCAGCGTCATACTCAGCGTTCTCCGACAAATCTCCCTGCTCTCTTGCCTCCTTAATCTTTCCGGCAACCTCTTTTCTCTTGACCACCTTCAAGTGTTCAAGTTCATCCTCCAGCGCCTTAAGGCCTGCATAAGTAAGTAGTTTCTTCTTTGTTTCCATGCGTCTTACTTCCTTTCTTTCCAACTTTACTATCCTATAAAAATAAACCACTTCTAAATGAATGGATGTATTCTCTTCTCAGATATTCTTATCTCCGATAGCTGCTTCAGAATGCCCTACATTTTTCACAAGAAATAGAGAAACTTTCACAATTTCATTATTATACCCAACTGATAAAGTTATGTCAACAAATTTTGAAGCTGAATTTAAACCCAGAATTATCCTTACAGTGTAGTACAAAACTCGGATATAAACGGCAGCACCCTCTGAGCACCAGCCCGTTACAGTATATGCAGAGTATAGATATCTAATACTCTTTCCCTACAGATAACTATCCAGCAATTCCTCCAGCTCTTCATACGACTCGACCCTGTTAATGGCATCCCGCAGCTTAGCCGCTCCTTCCATTCCCTTCGTATACCATGCCACATGTTTGCGCATCTCCCGTATTCCAAGGTAGTCCCCTTTAAACTCCATCTGCATCTTAGCATGTCTAAGCATTGCCGCCTTTACCGTCTCTCTTGTGGGCCGCTTTGGTATCACTCCCGTCCGGTCATACTCAACAAGCTCATGAAAAATCCATGGATGTCCCTGCGCTCCCCGGCCAATCATCACACCGTCACATCCGGTCTGCCTCATCATAGACAATGCCGTTTTTCCTGAGACCACATCACCATTTCCGATTACAGGAATGGAAACAGCCTCCTTCACCTGCCGGATAATCTCCCAGTCCGCCTTGCCTGAATAATACTGTTCCCGCGTCCTTCCATGAACGGCTATCCCTGCGCCGCCTGCTTCCTCCACAATCTTCGCAATCTCCACCCCATTGACATGGTTATCGTCGAAGCCTTTGCGTATCTTCACAGTGACCGGTTTCTGAATTGCCCGTACAGTACGGCTTACAATCTCGTAGACCAGCTTCGGCTCTTTCATCAACGCAGAGCCTTCCCCATTCCTCACCACCTTCGGAACCGGACACCCCATATTGATATCAAGAATCTGAAACGGCAATTCTTCAATCTGCTTGGCCATCTCGCTGATAATTTCCGGGTCCGAGCCAAAAAGCTGCAAAGACACCGGATACTCCTGAGGGTGAATTGCAAGCAGCGCCTTCGTATTCTTATTCTTGTACTGCAATGCTTTCGCGCTAATCATTTCCATACACAAAAGACCCGCCCCCTGCTCACTGCAAAGCAGCCGGAACGGTAAGTCCGTAACTCCCGCCATAGGAGCAAGAATATAAGGGTTCTCAATCTTAACATTTCCAATTCTCATATCAACCGCATCCCTATAAACATCTCAATTTTGTATTCTTCTCCAAATGTCAGGCCCTCATGCCTCTTCTAAAGCGCCTCTTAACTATGCCGTTTATTCTTTTCATAGATAAAGCGCAGCCCCTTAAGCGTCAACTGTGAGTCATAGATATCAATCACGTCCGTCTCCGCCGCAATCATTTTCCCTAAACCGCCGCTGGCAACCACCTTCGCATCTGCATATCCGGACTCTTCCTTAATCCTCTTCACAATATACTCCGTCTGCCCAATCTGCCCGAATACCAGTCCGGCCTGCATACTGGCTACCGTCTCCTTGGCAATAATGGAATCCGGCTTCTTAATCTCAATGGCTGGCAGCATGGCCGCCTGCTCGGTCATTGCCTGTGCAGAGATACGAATCCCCGGTGCAATAACCGCACCCTCGAATGTCCCGTCTACGCCAACAATATCATATGTTGTCGCTGTTCCAAAATCAATCACAATCACAGGTCCCCCATACAGAGTATAGGCTGCAACCGCATCCACAATCCGGTCTGCCCCCACCTGCTTGGGATTCTCTGTCACAATCCTGATTCCTGTCTTAATTCCTGCCGATACCACCATTGGCTTAATTCCGAAATACTTAATCAGTGCGCTTCCCAGAGAGTGCATGATATCCGGCACCACAGACGCTACAATCACAGCGTCAATATCTCCGCTGTGAATCCCCTGCCTCTCCACCAACTCCTTAAGCGTAATTCCATATTCATCCGACGTTCTTGGAAGCTTTGTCGTCATGCGAAATGTACCTGATAATTCTTCTCCTTTGAACACGCCTAACGTAATATTCGTATTTCCCACATCTATAACTAATAACATCTTCTCCTCCATCCCATGAAGCCTTTGCTTTCGACCGCTTCTCCTGCCGCTCAATCATTTCAACTATATGACCGCCCATTTCACATCAATGGCAAGATGTTATTTGCCTGCCATTCTAATGTCTATCATGCAAAAAAGACCTGATAATACATCTGCAAAGCCTCCAACAAATCCTGCTTCTCCCTTTGAAGCTGTTTAATCTTCAACTGGCTTCCAATCTCATCAAACATTGGGTCAAATTCCTCAGACGTCACTTCAAAGCACAAATCACCGTCCTCCTCATAAACTAAGGTCAGGATTCCCCCCACGTCATT
>CATLIP010000194.1 GCA_949957035.1 uncultured Lachnospiraceae bacterium | reverse complement strand
AGGGGATGGAAAAGAAGGAGTGGATTGGCGCAGTCAGGCGCTTTGCAAAGTTTCTGATAGAAAAGCAGAATACAGACGGCTCTTGGTACAGGGCGTATACGCCAGAGGGGGAGCCGGTATTCATGAATGAACGCGACGAATATACAGAAGAAAATGAAAGAGGACGGAAAGCGTCAACGATTATTCCGGTAATGTTCCTCTGTAGGCTGGCGGAGTCTGAGCCGGAAGGGAAAGAATATCTTAAGGCGGCGAGAAGAGCCGGGGAGTATACGCTTCTTCATGAGGTTAAGGATGAAATTTATCAGGGCGGGACTATGGACAATCCTAATATTGTAGATAAAGAGGCGGCTCAATATGTTATGGCGGGGATGTATCATTTATATAAATCTACGGGAGAGAAGAGATATCTTAACGGAAGTATACAGGCAGCAAAACAGTTTGTCACCTGGAATTATATATGGAACGCTCCCATGAGAAAAGGAACGATTCTTGCAGAAAAGAATTTCCGTACAAAAGGAATGGGAGCAATCAATTCCATATGGTGCGGAGGCGTAGTGGATATCTATTCGCTGTTTCATATAAAGGAACTGCATCTGTTGGGGCGTGAGTCGGGAAATGAATTTTTTGAAAAAATGGCAGACTGGATTAGTATTGCGACGCAGCAGCTTCTTTCCTGTCCCTGTGACCTTATGGGATTTCAGGACACAGGTATGCAGCCCGAGGGCTTTGGAATCTGCGCTCAGGGCATGGATGAGGGAATGATCGAGAAAGGGGATATATGGGGGACGCTGGGCTGGATATACTCGGCGGGAATCCAAGGTGTAGGAAGATATCTGCAGGAGTTGTAGTTTCGTTAGTGTACAGAACGGTTCATTGGAAAAATATGTGTGGCCAGTGTATGGAAGACTTAGGGAAGAATGATAATAGAAGGAGAAGAGCATGAAAAAACGAGTGATTAGTATGCTGCTTACCGCAGCAATGGTAACAGGATTATTAGCAGGATGCGGAAATTCCCAAGGTGAAAAGGAAACCGAAAAATCAGAATCAGGCGCGGTTGTACTGGATATGTATCACAGTTGGAGCACAGATTCAGAGAGAGGGGCAGCCTTTGACAAGCTGATAAAGGACTTTAATAAGGAAAATGAAGGACAGATTGAGATAAAGGTAACAGTCAATCCGGATTTCCCTGCATATCAGGAGAAGGTTAAGACCATGATTTCTACCGACACTACGCCGGATATTTTCCATTATAATTTCAATCCCAATGATTTATCCAGGCAGCAGTCCGGGAAACTCATGGATTTTAAGGATTATATGGATGATGAGTGGAAAGAGAGATTCAGCGAGGGCGATTTGGATAATTTGACCATTGACGGGCAGATTACATCTATTCCCTTTGAAAAGGCAGGAGCCGTTATCTACTACAATAAAGAATTGTTCAAGAAAGCTGGAATCAATGAGTTTCCGAGTACATGGGACGGCATGCTTGACGCATGTAAAAAACTGGATGAACAGGGAATCGTACCTTTTTCACTCTATACGGCGGACGACGCATGGTATACCTGCAACCTTTTCACCTATCTTGCGGCAAGCTGTGCGGGTGTGGATGCCCTGAATAAGGGTGGGAGCATCAATACTGAGGAAATGAAGACAGCGGCGGCAAAGCTAAGAGAGTTCTGGGATTATACGACCGGAGATGCGATTGGGGCAAACTATTCGGTTGCAATGAACAATTTTGCCTCGGAAAAAACAGCAATAGTGATTGACGGACCATGGCTGATTGGATCGCTTGGGGAGATACAGGATAAAGTAGGTATTGCAAAGGCGCCCTCCTTCGGGGATGGTAAGGTATCGGAAACCTATGTTGTGACAGATGCGCAGACACCATGGGCAGCAGGTAAGACCGATGACAAAGAGAAAGAAGAGGCTATTGTAAAATTCATGAAATTCATTACGTCAGAGGAAAGTGTAAAGGAATTGACACTGGAAGGCGCAGTATTCCTTTCACCCAAACTGGATATGGACGATGAAGACGTACAGTCAACAGAGGGGCTTCTTGGAGAGTACCTAGAATTATATTCCCAGGTAGAAGACAGTACAGTGAATATTCAGAGAAATTTAAGTACTGCAGCAAATTCAAAGCTGCCGTCTTTGTTGGAGAGTATGGCTCTTGACAATATAACTCCGGATGAATTTATTGAGCAGTTACAAGCTGAGAATCAATAGGGGAGAAGGGTATAGATTATGAAGAAGCGGCAGACAATACTGTATCTGTTACCGGCAGTCATGCTTATAGCAGTATTTTTCATTTTTCCATTGTGTTATTTGGTTTATGTCAGTTTTTTTCAATGGGATGGACTGGGACCCAAAATATTTGCAGGAGTTGAAAATTTTAAATATGTTTTTTCAGACCCCATATTTAGAATGGCTGTGAAGAATACCTTCGTCTGGATAGGCGCCGCGCTGTTTCTTCATATTCCATTCGGACTGTTTCTGGCGCTGCTTTTGAACCATAGGCCCAGAGGGTGGAAATTTCTAAGGGTTATCTATTTTATACCAAATGTGATTTCCACCACAGCAATCGCATTTCTATGGTACTTCATCTATCATGTAGATGTGGGGCTTCTGAATAACCTTCTTAAAGCAGTCGGATTGGAGGAGCTTGCGCATGCCTGGCTGAATGAGCCAGGTACTGCGCTCCCGGCGAATATTGTACCGTTTGCCATGTATGTAGGGCTGACTATGATTATTTTTATGACACAGCTTTCTACCATACCCAAAGAATTATATGAGGCGGCCATTGTAGACGGCGCGAACAGACGGCAGGTGGATATGGAGATTTATCTTCCGATGTTAAAGCCGGCAGTCATCACGAATATCATGCTGAATCTGGCCTTCTGTCTTCGGACCTTTGAGTATCCGTTTCTGATGACAGGAGGCGGTCCGGCAAACGGTACGATGAATCTGTCTTTGTATATTTATAAGGAGATGGTGGGGGCAAACCGATATGGAATCTCTATGGTGGCGGGGTTGATTACAGTACTTCTCGGACTTCTTATTATGGTATTTGTTCAAATTCTGCAAAGAGAAAGGAGGCAGTAAGATGGGAAGCAGGAAAAAGACGCCAATCGGGATTATGATTTTTCTGGCAGTTATTCTGGTGCTGATGCTGGTACCTTTTCTATGGCTCCTTCTGTCTGCATTTCGCCCGAATGTTGATTTGTTCAATGAGCCTTTTGGTATTCCGAAGAATCTTTCCCTTGACAATTTTAAAGCAGTAATGGAAAGCCATCCTATGATGTTGTATTTTGGAAATTCTGTATTGGTGGCAGGTTTTGCCACTGTTATCTCGATAACGGCGGCAACTTTGGCGGCCTATGCCATGCAGCATCGTTTTATGAGTCGGAAGATGTTGGGAATCCTGTTTTCAATGTGTCTTTTTATCCCGACAAATGCATTTATGGTGCCATATTATGTTATTATAAACAGGATAGGTCTGTATGATAACATTCTGGGAATCGCGCTTGTGTATGCCGGGGTGAATCTTCCGATGAGCTTTATGGTGATTAAGGGATACATGGATACTATACCAAAGGAGCTGACGGAATCAGCAAGAATTGATGGGGCGGACTTAGGACAGACGTTCCGAAAAATAATTCTTCCTGTTTCAAAACCGGGAATCGTGACGGCATGCGTTTTCCTTGTTATCAATTCATGGAATGAGCTGTTGTTCGCCAACCTCTTGAATCAGAGCGATTCGTCCCGGACTGTACAGGTGGCAATTCGTTCCTTTTTGACTACATTTGAAGCAAACTATGCCCATGCGTTTGCTGCAATGGTAATCTCTATCCTGCCAACGATTGTTATCTATGTACTGCTGACTGACAGAATTATTGACGGCATGACAGCGGGTGCTGTAAAGGGGTAATGCATAATGAAAATCATGATAGTCGAAGATGAAAAAAGTATCAGAGAAGGCCTTGCAGATATGATTGCCTGGGAGGATGAGGGATTTTTATGTCCGGTTTTATTTTCCAGTGCAGTAGATGCTTTGCAATATCTGGAAACAGAAAACATCGATATTGTGATTACAGATTTATATATGCCTGTATTGAATGGGATAGAATTTATTCGGATGCTGCGGGAACAAAATCAGAACTGTGAGGTCATTATACTGACTGGACACGAACGATTTGAACTGGCGCAGGAAGCCATCTCGCTGGGGGTAAGAGGATACCTTTTAAAACCGGTAAAGGAGGAGGAGCTTCTTTCAGTACTCAGGGAGGTGAAAGCAGTCCTTAAGGAGAAGATAAAATTAAGAGACTGGATGGCTATAGCCCGGCAGAAATTATCAGAATATCTGCCGATTATCCAGAATCAATTCTGGAATGATTTGCTTTCAGGAAATATCAGTGATTTAGGGGAGGCTCAAATCAGGGCGGAAGACGCAAAGATTCAGATGCCGGACAAGGAGATATCTTGTCTGGCGATTCGCAGAAGAAGGGAAGAGACAAATTACAGCCAGGTAGAAGAACTGGCGCTGCGTCAGTTAATACAGGAGATACTAAAAGAAAAATATCTATATGCTTTAAAGAGGGGCGGCGTGGAGCTTGTCATATGCAAAGGCAGGATTTTCAGGGCGGATATAGAGATTTTAGAAGAATCTATAAGACAGAATCTGGGGATGTCCGCCGGAATCGGAATCAGCAGTTCAAGAATCGGAATGCTTAGTTGTCAGGAATTGTCAGCAGAGGCTTTGGATGCAGTTTATTCTATCCGTGAAGAGCAGGCAATCTCCTATATCTACTATAAAGATATTGCGGGTAAGAGACAAAGCAG
>CATLIP010000193.1 GCA_949957035.1 uncultured Lachnospiraceae bacterium | reverse complement strand
GATATACGGATCCTCTAAGATTGCTTCCATCTTATCCATATCCGTAGCCATATACGCAGATACATATCCGCGGTCAAACTGCATACCTTCTACCAGGTCAAGCTCTGTCTTCATGGTCTTGGATTCCTCAATAGTGATAACACCGTCGTTGGAAACCTTCTCCATTGCATCGGCTACCATCTCGCCTACTTCGTCGTCGCCCGCGGAGATTGCGGCTACCCTTGCGATCTGGTCTTGGTCTTTTAACTTACTTGACATCTTTGCAATCGCCTCTACCGCAGTATCGGTGGCCTTCTTCATACCCTTGCGAAGAATAATCGGGTTTGCGCCTGCTGCCAGGTTCTTCATTCCTTCATGCACCATAGCCTGTGCAAGTACGGTAGCAGTCGTTGTCCCGTCGCCTGCAACGTCGTTAGTCTTGGACGCAACCTCTTTGATGAGCTGTGCTCCCATGTTCTCAAACGCATCCTCAAGCTCAATCTCTTTCGCAATCGTCACACCGTCGTTGGTGATGAGTGGCGCGCCGAAGGACTTATCCAGAACAACGTTGCGTCCCTTTGGTCCAAGCGTTACCCTTACTGTATCTGCCAGTTGATTTACTCCTGATTCAAGTGCGCTTCTGGCTTCTGCGCCGTATTTGATTTCCTTTGCCATAATTGTTACTCCTCCTATAATATAATTACTGAATTCCTGTTAAGATAATGGTTACTCACAGATTGCAAGAATATCATCCTGCTTTACAATGATATATTCTTCGTCATCAACCTCAACGTTTGTTCCTGAATACTTGGAATAAATTACCTGCTGTCCAACTGATACATTCATCTTCACTTCTTTCCCATCTACGGTTCCGCCAGGTCCGACTGCAATAACCTCTGCCTGCTGCGGCTTCTCCTTAGACTGTCCGGGAATCACGATTCCTGACTTAGTAGTTTCTTCTGCAATCAACTGCTTCAATACAACTCTGTCTCCTAATGGTACTAACTTCATAATTTATGCCTCCTTTTAATCATATCTATTTTTTGTTAGCACTCACAAAAAGAGAGTTCTAAAAAACTCTAGTAATAAAATAGCACTCTCTTCTGACTTTGTCAACACACTTTATATTTAGTTTACAAGATTTTTATAAAATCCGTTCTTGATTCGAAATTTTAACACTCTTCCGGCCTTATTCCAATATCTTTCTACTATAGATCCAATACAGGCCGTGTCCCCTTCCGACACCTTAATTCTGCACTCATAATTCCCGTCCAGTGAGAATTCCGTAACCTCCGTATCCTCTGCTACCAAGTATATGCACTCTTCTTCCGGTTTATACGTGATAATGTAACAATGATGAACCTTCTCGTCAAATCTGCCTTCTTTCAATATCATCCGATTCATCCTGATATCTGCCCGGCATCTCTCATACATACACAGCTCTCCTTGTTATTTCATACGTTCTGCCTTGATATGTTCCAGTTCTGTAAATACATAATCATTCACGACTTTAATGTAAGTTCCCTTCATTCCTGACGAACGGGACTCAATCACTCCCGCGCTCTCAAACTTCCGAAGCGCATTGACAATCACAGATCTGGTAATCCCCACCCGGTCGGCAATCTTACTCGCAACCAAGATGCCTTCCGTACCGTCCAGCTCCTCAAAAATGTGAATAATTGCCTCCAGCTCTGAATATGACAGTGTGCTGATTGCCGACTGCACGATATGCTCCTTCCTGGTCTCCTCTGCACTCTCTTCATTCACAGACCGAAGCATCTCAAGTCCAACCACCGTCGTCCCATATTCACTTAAAATGATATCATCAATCTCATACATCTGTTCTTTCTTATAGATAAACAGCGTACCAAGGCGTTCCCCCGCAATATCAATAGGAGTAATGATTGCCTGATATCCATGTACCGCGCTTCCGGAAAATCCAAGGGTCTGTAGATTCACATTCTCCTTGGTCGACAGGATGCTTAAGAGCCTCTCATTGAGCATAGGGTCGATATGCCTGCCTACCTCCTGCTCAATCAGTTCTTTGATATACGGTACATTACCGCACTTGCTTCCTCCAAGTACCTTTCCCTTCCTGCTCACCACTAACACATTTGAATTCAAGATTTCAGTAAGTACTTCACAAATATCATTAAATACTACCTTACTTGAATTATTATTGTGCAGTAATTTATTGATCTTTCTGGTCTTATCTAATAATTGTACACTCATTGACATACCTCCATCCTTTGCAAGTAATATTATCATACAATTCTTTTTTTTTCAATGAATATCCAAATTATTTTTTGCAATTCTTACTTATTTCTTGTTATTTTCTTTATTTTCAATATTTTCTACATATCCGCACTGCTCGTCGCTGCAGAGAAGTTTGTTCCCTTTCTCAACCATGTAATTCCCGCACCGCGGACATTTCTTCAAGGATGGCTTCTGCCAGGACATAAATTCACACTCCGGATTATCTTCACATCCGTAGTATTTCCTGCCCTTCTTCGTCTTACGCAATACCACCTCCTTGCCGCACACAGGGCATGGTACTCCGATTTTCTCCAAATAAGGCTTGGTATTCCGGCACTCGGGGAATCCCGGACAGGCGAGAAAACGTCCATGAGGCCCATACTTGATGACCATATTCCTTCCGCACTGGTCGCAGATTACGTCTGTCACCTCGTCCTCAATCTTCACTCTCTCTTGCTCTTCTTCCGCTTTCTCTACGGCCTCCTCAAGATCCGGATAGAAATTCTCAATGATTGTACGCCAGTTCACTTTTCCTTCCGCCACACCGTCCAGAAGGCTCTCCATATTGGCAGTAAAATTCACATCCACAATGCTTGGGAAGGACTGCTTCATGATGTTGTTGACCACTTCCCCAATCTCCGTCAGATACAGGTTCTTATTCTCCTTCGCCACATAGCGTCTGGCTATAATGGTAGAAATGGTCGGCGCATAGGTACTCGGCCGCCCGATTCCCCATTCCTCAAGAGTCTTTACCAACGTCGCCTCCGTGTAGTGTGCCGGCGGCTGCGTAAAATGCTGCTTTGACTCAAAATCAATCATGGTAAGCTTGGAATCTTTATCCAGGCTCTTAAGCAGCACGTTATTCTCCTCTTTCTCTTCCCCTGCTTCTGTGTACACAGAACGGAAACCCTCGAAGACAATCTTCGACGCCGCTACCGTAAAACGATACTGCCCCGCCGCAATCCGAACGGAGGTTGTCTCATATCTTGCAGGCTGCATCCGGCTTGCCACAAATCGTTTCCAGATTAATTGGTATAAACGGAACTGGTCCCTGCTTAGTGATTCCTTCATTGCCACAGGCGTACGGCTCACATCCGTAGGCCGTATCGCCTCATGAGCATCCTGGATATTCTTATGCCCGTTCCCGCTCTTTGCCTCTCCTGCCGCCACGTATTCCTGTCCATAATTCTCCCCAATATACTTCCGTACATTGGCGTCCGCCTCCTCGGAAATTCTGGTGGAATCCGTACGCAGATAGGTAATCAGACCTACGGTTCCATTTTCCTTGACGTCGACACCTTCGTAAAGCTGCTGCGCCACCCGCATGGTCTTGGAGGTGGCAAAATTCAAGGCTTTTGACGCCTCCTGCTGCAGTGTACTGGTGGTGAAGGGAACCGGCGCCTTCTTCGTCCTCTCACTCTTTCTGATATCTTCTACAGTATAATCTGCTCCTTCAATCTCCTTGAGAATCTCATCCAACTCTTCCTTGGAGTGAATCGTCAGCTTCTTTTTATCCGTACCATAGAACTTTGCCGTCAGGGGTTTCTTTTCCCCATCCACCTTCAAATTGGCGTCCAAAGTCCAGTATTCTTCCGGTATAAATGCATTAATCTCTTCTTCCCGGTCAGCAATAATACGAAGAGCTACCGACTGAACTCTTCCCGCGCTTAATCCTCTCTTTACCTTGGCCCACAACAAGGGACTAATCTTATAGCCCACCACTCTATCCAGTATTCTTCTTGCCTGCTGCGCGTCCACTAAGTCCATATCAATCTCTCTTGCATTTTTCAGAGACGCTTTCACAGCATTCTTCGTAATCTCATTAAAACTGATTCGAAAGGTCTTTTTATCCTCTAACTTAAGCGCCTTGCTCAAATGCCACGATATCGCCTCCCCTTCCCGGTCAGGGTCAGTCGCGAGATAGACTTTATCCGCTTTCTTTACTTCCTTGCGAAGCCCTGCAAGAATATCTCCTTTCCCCCGGATTGTAATATACTTCGGCTCATAATCATGCTCCACATCAACTCCAAGCTGACTCTTAGGAAGGTCTCTCACATGTCCGTTGGATGCGGTCACCACATAACTGCTTCCTAAAAATTTCTTTATTGTCTTCACCTTAGCCGGTGACTCCACGATTACAAGATAACGTGCCATAGCCCTGCTTCCTCCATTAACAACTAGCTTTTGTCCGTAACCGGAAACCCTGCCTTAGGTTCCTTACCGGACTTTCATATAATAATTCTTCGATACTTCCCTTATACATCCCTTAAGTTCCAGAGAAATCAATCTCTGCATCAAAACGGATGCACAGAGTCCTGTCTCTTCTACTAACTGATTGATTCCCTTTGGAAAGAAACCGAGACAACTATACACCACATCTTCGTGATTTTCAAGCGTTTTTTCAATTTTGTCCGTTTTTTGTTCCAACTCCTTTTGGCCAATTCCCAGTTCTATGAGCAAATCCTCCGGTGATATCAGGATACCCGCACCCTGACGGATTAGATAATGGCACCCCTGGCTTAACCGGCTTGTCACAGGCCCCGGAAGGGCATAGACGTCCTTTCCTTGCTCCAATGCCTGGTCCGCCGTAATCAGAGAACCGCTTCTCTCCCTT
>CATLIP010000192.1 GCA_949957035.1 uncultured Lachnospiraceae bacterium | reverse complement strand
CAGGCTCCGTATCAATAAACCGCTTCTTATGATTTACAGCGGACGCGAGCGGGTGATTGGGAACGAGCGGGACGGGCCCTACATCGTGACAAAAGAGGACGTGAGGGAAATGCTGGAGTACGTAAGCAATTTTTCCTTATATGCATACGAACAGGAAATGAAACAAGGATTTATAACCATTGAGGGAGGACACAGAGTGGGGATCACAGGCCAGGCAATCATAGAGGACGGGCGGGTTAAGAACCTGCGTCATATCTCATCCATTAATCTTCGGATGTCCCACGAGGCTTATGGGTGCGCGGATTCCGTATTTCCATACATCACACAGGAAGGGAGGCTTTGCCATACGCTGATTGTCTCCCCGCCGGGGTGCGGCAAAACGACCCTGCTGCGGGATATGATTCGTCAGATTTCTGACGGAAACAGATGGGTCAATGGAATGTCTGTGGGTGTAGTGGATGAACGCTCAGAGATTGGCGGCTGTTACAGGGGCGTGGCTCAGAATGAGTTGGGCATGCGTACCGACATTCTGGACGGATGCCCGAAGGCAGAAGGTATGACCATGCTGATACGCTCCATGAGTCCGGCAGTTCTTGCTGTGGACGAGATTGGTTCGGGAGAGGATGTACATGCCATTGAACACGCCATGCACTGCGGCTGCCGGATGCTTGCCACAATCCATGCGGATTCCATGGAAGAACTGCAGAAGAAGCCTCTGATTAACCGGATGGTGGCAGAGAAACGATTTGAGAGATACATACTGCTTGGAAAGCAGAAACGCATCGGGCAGGTAGACGGCTTGTTCGACAGCCGGGGAAGTCTCCTATACAGCGAGACAGTGAGCGCGCCATGTTGATGAAAACCATCGGCGGCATGCTCGTCATTTTAGCTACCTCTATGTGGGGGCACAATGCGGCAGAGAGGGAGAAAAATCATTATGGCCAGCTTCAATATCTGCAAAAACTTTTATATCTGTTAAGGAGTGAAATATTGTATGCAAGGTCCTGTTTAGGAGAGGCATTTTACCAGATTGGCCAAAGGGCAAAAAGCCCATACCGGGAATGGCTCCTTAGGTTGTGTATCCGGATGGAGGAAAAGGAGGAAGGAATATTTGCAGGGATGTGGGAGGAGAGCATTAAGAGCTGTCTTAAGGATTCCGGCCTTCCAAAGAAGGAGCTTTTACGCCTTGCAGCCTTTGGAAATCAGCTTGGAATCGTGGATGCGCAGATGCAGGTAAAGGCTCTGGATTTGTATCTGGAGGAGATTCGGATTTCTATGGAGGAGATGCGAAATGAAATGCGGACGAAGATAAGGCTATGCCATTGCCTTGGCGTAATGAGCGGAATCTTTATTACAGTCCTGTTGATATAGAGGAGGAATACATGAGTGTGAACCTGATATTCAAAATTGCGGCTGTGGGAATTTTGGTCTCCGTATTAAGCCAGGTCTTAAAGCACAGCGGGAGGGAAGAGCAGGCGTTTCTGACCAGCCTTGCGGGGCTTTTGCTGGTGCTGTTCTGGATTGTGCCGTATATTTACGATTTGTTTGAATCCATTAAACGGCTATTTTCACTGTAAAACATCTGACGGTAGAAAGAAGGGATTGCCATGGACATGTTGCAGATTGGAATCATGGGTGTAGCCGGAACACTTCTGGCCGTACAGTTTAAAAGCGGGAAAACAGAATATGGCATTTACATCACTGTGGCCCTTAGCCTGATTATTTTCTTTAGCGTCTTAGGGCGTCTTGGAACCATTGTGGAGGCAATGAAGGGCATCGGCAGATTTATCCGGCTTGATCAGGCGTACACAGGGACATTGATTAAGATGCTTGGCATCACATATGTAGCAGAGTTTTCGTCAGGAATCTGTAAAGATGCGGGATACCAGACCATTGCGTCGCAGATTGAAATCTTTGGAAAGCTGGCTGTGATGCTTTTAAGCCTTCCGATTCTTATGACTCTCCTGAATACCATAAGGGAATTTTTGTCATGAGGAAGAAGAAATGCGCCGTATTGATATTGGCTTTGGCTGCAGTGTTTCTGTTTCTATTCCTTTCCTTGGAAGTGAAAGCAGAAGAGGCGTTGGATGAAACGTCAAACGGGCGGGAGAATGCAATCACGTTTCCGGAAATCAAGGACGCTCTTTTGAGTCAATATGATTTTAATGAAATAAACCGCTCGCTTAAGGAAATGTTTCCGGAAGAACGGCTGGAGTTTAAGGAGACGCTTTTGGGGATTCTGTCGGGAGACTTGGATTTTTCCGCCCGGTTACTGGGAAGGCTGGTGAAAGATCAACTGGGTTACGCCTTTCAAAGCAGCCGTGACAACCTGATTCATATGTTGATTATCGCGCTGCTGGCCGCTGTATTCAGTAATTTTTCCAAGGTATTTAGGAGCCGTCAGATTTCCGACATCAGTTTCTACGCCCTGTACCTGCTTCTCATTGCCCTTGCCGTCAGCTCCTTTGAAGCTGTAATAAACTGGGTGAGAGGAGGAATCGAGGCGCTGACTGCCTTTATGGGAGTATTTTGTCCTCTATATTTTTTGGCGGTCTCTATCGCGAGAGGGAGTGTCACATCTGTTGCATTTTACCATCTGGTGCTGTTTCTGATATTTTTGACGGAGGTCCTAATCCTGAATTTTCTGTTGCCCATGCTCCATATCTATATGATGGTGCGGGTACTGAACTATCTGTCAGACGAGGACTATCTGAGTAAATTTGCAGAACTGATTGAAATGGCCGTATCCTGGATTCTCAAAACTGTGCTTGCCTGTATCGTGGGAATGAATGTCATTCAGGGCTTGATAAGCCCTGCAATTGACAGCGTAAAACGAAGCGCCATCACACGCAGCGCAGAGGCAATCCCCGGAATCGGTGATGCCATAGGCGGCATGGCGGAAGTTGCAATCGGAACAGCCGTCCTTGTGAAGAATGGAATCGGCATGGCGGGCGCCGTTATTTCCATTGCCCTGTGTGTGGTTCCTCTGGCTCAGGTCGCATGTATTGCCCTTCTCTACAAACTGGCTGCCGCCATTCTACAGCCGGTGTCTGATAAAAGGATTGTTGGGTGTATCGAGACTGTAGGAGAAGGGTGTCGGATGCTTCTTTTCGTAATCTTTACTACGGGGTTTCTGTTCCTTCTGACCATTGTTGTAGTGGCTGCAGTCACAGGAAATGTGTGAGGTGCAAGGATGTTTTCTTATTTATATGAATGGATTATGAATATATCTTTTTACATGGTCATGGTGACGGCAGTCATGCATGTGATTCCCAATTCTGGCTACAAGCGGTATATCCGTTTCTTTACCGGGCTGGTGCTTGTGGTCATGCTTTCGGACCCCTTTCTTAAGCTTCTGGGGACGGGGGATTTGTGGCAGAATCTCTATGATAGCCCGGTATACCGGGAACAGGTGGAGAAAATGGAGCAGGCGGCAAAGTATCTGGACAAAATGCCGGAGGATTTCGAAGACAGGATAAATTACAGTCAGGATATTGAAGCAAGTTTGAAGCAGGATGAAGAGGAAGGAACATCCATAGAAGTGGAGGAGATTCAAATCGGAAGATAGCATAGGGAGGGGGATGCATTTGAAAGACGGAAAAAACAGGTTATTTACGATTCCCGAAAAGATTTCCTTAAAAAATATGAAAAAAGACCAGCTTCTGATTCTCGTGCTTGCCGGAATCCTGCTGCTGGTTATAGCTCTTCCGACGGAAAAGAAAGGAGTTGAGAAAGGGAAGACGGAAACGGGGTTGAGTCTCAGTGAGGGAAAAGAAGAGGTCAGTCAGGACGAATACCTGTATAATCTGGAGAGGCGTCTGGAGACAGCTTTGTCGCAAATGTCCGGGGTTGGGGATGTGACTGTCATGATTACGCTGAAATCTTCGGCGGAGAAGGTGGTGGAAAAAGATGTGGAAGTCACAGACGAAGCGGTATCGGAATCCGACAGTCAGGGCGGCATGCGTACAACAAAAAACAGCGCCCATGGGGAGGCAACTGTGTACAAGGATGGCGGCGCCGAGGGAGAGCCCTATGTGAGCAAAGAGCTAAGCCCCAGAATTGAGGGAGTGGTGGTCATTGCCGAGGGCGGTGCAGATTCTGTGGTCAAACAGAATATAACTGAGGCGGTTCAGGCATTATTTGGGATAGACACGCATAAGATTAGGATAATGAAGAAGAGTTAAAATAATGTGGCAGAAGTAGGAGGAAGAACAGTGAAACAAATAGTGAAGAAGAACCAGATAATTATTGCGGCTCTGGCCGTTATGATTGCAGCGGCGGGATATCTGAATTATTCCGGGAAGATTTTCGGAGACAAGAAAGAGGCTGAAACTGCAAATGCAGAGCTTGCCAATCAGGAGCTTCTGGATATCTCGGAGGAAGACCTTCTGAGCGCGTCAGACGACATTGAGAGTCAGGACGGCGAGGGCTCCGACGGAAGTGTGGACGGCACGCCGGGGGAGGCTGTACTGACAGGAGGGGAGGCAAGCGCTGTGGTAGCAGAGGCGAAGGTTGCAAGAGAACAGGTGCGGGCCAAGAATAAGGAATCTTTGCTTGAGATTATCGACAATGAGACATTGAGTGATGCGCAGAAGCAGGATGCGGTCAACCAGATGGTGGCAATGACGGATTTAGCAGAGAAGGAAGCCGCGGCCGAGACGCTGCTGGCATCCAAGGGGTTTGACGAAGTGGTGATAAGCTTATCGGCGGATACGGCAGACGTGGTGGTTAATGCCGCGGACTTAAGCGACGCTAACCGGGCGCAGATTGAAGATATTGTTGCGCGTAAAACAGGGGTAGCGGCTCAGAATATTGTGATTACGCCTGTGAGTACGGAAGGAAAATAGAGGTGTGCAGTTTATTGAATGGACGTGGAGACT
>CATLIP010000191.1 GCA_949957035.1 uncultured Lachnospiraceae bacterium | reverse complement strand
GTTTACAGCTCCACCGGGAGACGGCTGTACGAGGCTTCCGTTTACTCCGGAGGCAAGAGGTGCGGTGAATTACCTCAAGAAGATTATGGAGGAAGCCGGGCTTGAGGTGAGGGAAGACGCAGCGGGAAATGTCATCGGCGTGATGAAAGGGACGAATCCGGATGAGCCATGTGTCATGATGGGTTCACATTTTGACTCTGTAGTGAACGGAGGAGACTTTGACGGAATTGCAGGAGCGGTTTGCGCAATCGAGGTCGCAAGGCAGTTGAAGGAAGAGGGAGTGACTCCTAAGAGAGATTTTGTTGCAGTCGGATTCTGCGACGAGGAAGGTATGCGGTTCGGAACAGGATACTTTGGCTCCGGTGCAATGCTGGGCAACAGGGACGTGGAGTACTGCAAGAACTTTGCGGATACCAACGGCGTTAGTATCTACGATGCAATGAAAGAGTACGGGTTAGACCCGGAGAAGATTGAGGATGCGAAGTGGGACGTGGATAAGATTGGCAGATTCCTTGAGTTACATATTGAGCAGGGACCGGTTCTTGACGCAGAGAACATCGAGCTTGGTCTGGTTGACTGTATCGTTGGTATCCAGCGTTACATGGTAACGGTTCACGGAAGGGCTGACCATGCAGGGACAACTCCGATGGATATGCGTATGGACGCAGTGGATGCGGCGACGAAGGTTATCTCCAAGATTCCGGACTGGGCGCGTGAGAAGGCTGACGGAACCGTAGCTACCACAGGCTTCATCCGTACGACGCCGGGCGGAATGAATATCGTTGCCGAGAAGGTTGAGTTTACGGTGGACATCCGTTCCAAGAACAATGACAATATCAATGATATTGCAAACAGAATCCGCGCCGCCCTTGACCGGGAAGTACAGGAGATGGGCGGAAGCTATGAGATTGATACCAAGCTGGTAATCACGCCGGTATGGCTTTCCCAGGAGATGCTGGATATTATGGAAGAGAGCTGTAAGGCAAGAGGCTACAGCTACAAGAAGCTGCCAAGCGGCGCCGGACACGACGCGCTGGAAATCGGCCAGGTAATCCCGACGGTGATGCTGTTCGTTCCAAGTAAGGAAGGACGGAGCCACTGCCCGGTAGAATTTACGAAGTACAGTGATTTTGCGAAAGCATCTGTAGTTATGACGGAGCTTGCAAAGGATTTGCTTACAAGATAGGGATATGACAGGAGAATATGCTGTCTTGCCGTAAAAGGAGCTTTTTAGCCTCCTTTCCGGGCAAGGCGGCATATTTGGAAATGGAGAGGGATATGACAGGAATGAACCCGGCAAATAAAAAGGAGAATCTCCGCTTGCTGAGGAATGCGCTCAGGCTCACCCAGAAGGAGTTTATCGAGCGCTTTCTTTCCTCGGCGGATAAAAAGCCGTCCATGAGCATCGCGACTTACTCGAACCTTGAGTCCAAGGATGGGGTAAGGATGAACGAGGTGATATTTGCTGTGTCGGAAAGCCTTGGCATTGACTCGATGCTGTTTTCCATACCGCCGGAGGAATTTGCCGAGAAGCTTCCGATGATTCTGTCGGAAGATGGGTCAGCCGACCCGGCGGGAGCTGGGAGCGCGAAGAAGGGCAGTATCAACCATCTGGTGAACCGGCTGACCATGTATTTTGCCGAGCAGATTTTTGAAAAGCGGTTGAAAAAGGGCGATAAGATTGAATCGGACAGGAGTTTGGCGTCCAAGCTTGGCGTCGGGCGTTCGGCAATCCGGGAGGCGCTGAAGGTGCTGGAGGTCCTTGGGATGATTGATATCCGTCCGGGACAGGGAACTTATATCAGCAACCATGAGGCAAGTTTCTTTATCGTTCCTCTGTCATGGTCTCTCTTCTTAAATGGAAGCCAGATTGACAGTATTGTGGAGGTGCGCAATCTCCTGGAGGTGAAGGCGGCTTATCTGGCGGCGGGATGCATGGACGAGGAAAGCAGGGGGAAACTGTATGAAATCTCCCACAAGCTCCATAAAGCTTATGTGGAGCGGGATTTTAAAGAATTTCTGAACCAAGACCTGGAGTTCCATATCTGTATTGCGGAGTGTTCCGGCAATCCTGTGATTTACAGCATGATTCAGACCATCAGCAATCTGATGCGCCATGTCAGCGGGAGCGGCATGGTGGATGAAGGACAGCTTAGGGATATCTATGAAGAGCATCAGAAGGTCTATGGGCTGATTCTGGCAAAGGATGCAAAAGGAGCTTCGGAGGCTATGAAGGAGCATCTTGAGAAATCAACGGGGCGGTATAATTACCGATGAGGGGATAAGATTTAGGAATAGTAGGAGGAAGAGAGAATGGTTGATATCTTATTTTATGCGGTGGCAGGAATCGCAATCGTCGGGGCAGTGATTAAGATGGTTAAGAATAAGAAGAATGACAAGTAGCCTGTGGGAGTAGATTCTTCGGCAGGCGGCAAGGCCGGATTTTTGAGGCAGTTTCGGGAGCCTTTCATGGGCTTTTTGGGGCGCTTTGAAAACCGGTCTTTTTTTGTTTATATACTATATATTGTGGTGGAGGCGAAATGAAACCATAATTTACAAAAAATTCATAAAATTGTAAATTTTAACGTTAATTTATGTTGAAGCCAAGACGATATTTATGATATATTTATGCTTGGGGAGCCTGGCGGGAGACTGCTTCGGATGAACCGGTAAATATAAAAATAAGGGGAGTAAGGGAAAGGAGAGAAGTATGAAGCGTATAGTTTCATTGATGCTGGCGGCGGTGTTGATACTGGCACCGTGTATGCAGAGTTTTGCGACGGATCCTGATTCGGGAGCGCCTGCAGATCAGACTGCCGATTTGGATAGTACGGCAGGAGAAGAAGACACGACGCCAGAGGAAGGAGATGGGGGAAACCCACCTGCGGGTGGACCTACAGGCAGTGAGGGTGCAGAAGGTGAGAATGGAGGCGAACCTACGGGGAACTCGCCGGATACCAATCCGCCGGAAGCATTGGACGATATCGGTATGTTATCGGAGAATGAATTGGACAGCAAGAATGTAAAGGGGCAGATTGATGTTGGCATCATTCAGGCACTTGATTTTAAGAGTGATATTACATTCACAATTATGCTTACAGATTCAAAGGGTGATTCTGTAAGTAAGAATATAACGCTGGGGAGCCTAAGTTCCGATAAACTGCAGGGTGAAGTCACGTTTAATGGTGATGGCAGCGGACTGGAGGACGGAAAGTATAATCTGTCCATATCAGCGCCGGGATACCGTACCCGTAACCGTGAGATTACGGTGGAAGGACTGGCCTATAAGCTGATGTACACGACAGGATTTCTGGGAGCCTACTTCGAGGAGAATGAGGCAGGCATACTGCAGGCGAAAGATTTGAATTGTCATCCGGGAGTCCTTCGTATCGGTGATGTGGACGGTAATGGAGAGATTGACGACCAAGATAAAAAAGCTCTTGTCGATACGATTGATTCCGTAGACCGGGGTGAAGAAAATAACGGAACGTCTGCTTCGATGGATTTGAATCGGGATGGGAAGGTGGATCTTGCCGATCTGAATTTCTTTGTACAAGGTTATTTTCAGGAGGGCAAAGTACCAGATGCCAGTGCGACCATACAGACGAACGTACCTGCGTCCGCCATCGGACAAAAGGAAGGGAGCAATACGGTTGTAGAGAGCGGTCATTTGGACAGTTTATTGACCGGTGAAGGCAGTGTGGCTTTAAGACCGGCAAGCGGGGAAATCTCTTCCACGAACCCGGTATCGGTAGAGTTTGAGTTTGCGAAAGACATCAAGACGGATGGAATCGTTATTGATTCTAATGAGGCGAACCCGGTGGAGAATGGAACCGTTGAGATTGCCTATGTGGATGCGGAAGAACCGGATGTCGAAAAGAAAACCACAGTTTCCATTTTACCGGAAGGGACACACGCTTTATTTAAGGATGAAAAGGTAAGCGTAACAAGAGATAGTTTTGGAAATATTGCAATCAATCTGGGCAGTCAGGTGGCAGTAAAGAGAGTTACTCTTACGATTACAGGCACGAAGAACAATAATCTCGCGGAGATATCTAAGGTAGAGTTCGTGAATGGCATGGATAAACGGATTCCGGCACCTGATATGAATATTCCAGAAAATCTTTCCGCAGTACGGGGAAATAAGTCCTTCGTTGTGTCATGGAATCCTTGTGTGAACGTTACAGGATATGAAGTACGCGTCAAAGGAACGGTTGAGGTAGACAAACAGGAAGAAGTTGTGGAAGACGTTATTTCTGTAAGAGGAAATTCCCTCACTGTATCAGCATTGAAAGAAGGCAATGCAAAACTCGTGAACGGTAATGAGTACGAGGTGAGTGTGCAGTCTGTAAACGGCGCATGGAAGAGCGGATACTGCGATGCGATTACAGTGATACCTAAGGTAGATAAAGTGCCGGACGCTCCGGATTATGTGAATGCGACCGGAAAATATAAGGCGATTGACGTATCTTGGAAGAAGATGAAGGATACGGATTATTTCAATATATATTACAGGGAAGTCGGTACGCAGGAATATACGAAAATTGAAGGGATTGAAGACAGTAAGTATACAATTACGGATTTGAAGGATAAGGCAGATTATGAGCTTTATGTGACGGGTGTAAATGAAGTTGGGGAGAGTAAACCGTCTAAGACCAGTGTGGCATCGACGATGGATCAGAATCCGGCACAGATGCCTAAGTACAAGCAGATAAACAGGGCTGAAAAAGGTCAGGTCAGCGAACATATTATCAGTGCAGCTTACGGGAACGGAGAGATGCAGGACAGCCCGTTGGATAAGGAGAAAGGTACGGCATGGGGAACCGTGGATAATATTCCTACTTCCCATTATGTTGTGAACTCTTGGGACGGCGGTGGATTTAATCCCCTTGGCAATCGTGGTTTGATCTATGAATTTGACGAGCCATATACGATG
>CATLIP010000190.1 GCA_949957035.1 uncultured Lachnospiraceae bacterium | reverse complement strand
GGCTGGCAAGCGCACGCGCGGATACATGGAATACACCCGGAAGCTGCTCGCCTGCTACTTTATATAAGTTAGGAATCATCAGCAGCAAGCCCTGAGATGCCGTAAATGTCGTCGTCAAAGCGCCTGCCGCCAGAGAACCGTGTACTGCTCCCGCTGCTCCTGCCTCTGACTGCATCTCTGTTACCTGGACAGTCTGTCCAAAGATATTCTTCCTGCCTTCAGTTGCCCACTCATCCACATGCTCCGGCATAACAGATGATGGTGTGATCGGGTAAATAGCCGCAACTTCTGTGTATGCGTATGATGCGTGAGCCGCAGCCTGATTACCATCCATGGTCTTCATTTTTCTTGCCATTTTCGTTGTTCCTCCTTATAATTGTGCAAATTAATCTGCCAGACCGGACCAAGTCCGCCTGAGGGTCATACCTTGATCTGGCATAATTTGGCGTGTGTTTTTATTATAGTCCACACATTGTTAAAAGTCTAGTCATTCTTGCCCTTATTTTTGTTCCTTTTTCGGTACAAGTCCCTGTTTTTCCTCTTTGCCGTCCAGAACAGGAATACGGCGGCAATTCCCAAAAGGATGGCAAGGCCAATCCAGGGCATCGGTCCTAAGACCGTCCACAGACTGTATTTACGCGGCTCCACCTTTTCGGGACGTGGTTCTTCTTCTATCTCTTTCTCCGGTTCCCCTTTGAACCTGCCGGTATCAATCTTTTCAGCCGCCAGCTTGGCAATCAGCTCCTGCCCCTCTTCATCCGGGTGAAGGCCGTCCTCCTGGGTATGTTCACAGATCTCCGATTCAAACAAATCGACGACCCGGTAATCGTAATCTTCTGCGTGTTCGTACATAATCTGATTCATATTGCAGATAATGTCCTCTACGATGCCGTTCATGGCTCCCGGCAATTCAAACCGGCTCACCGGGTTATAAATATTCGTAACCACCAACTGCGCCCCAGCCTTCCTGTGTGCCGCTATGGTTTCCATGGCAGTTGTCCATTGTTCTTCAAATACCTCATAATCCCAGTTGTTCAGCACATCCAGTATTTTTACGATCAGAAGCGGGTTCCCTTCCACGCCATCCTGCAAAGAATCAAATGCATCGTATACACTCAAAAACTTACGCTCTGTACCTAAGACCTCCCCTGCCGCGCGCTTAAATTCCTGCATCAAATCATTGGCCCCGATGGTCAATGTGATGATATCCGCCCGGTCAAGGGATGCCAGGGCTTCTTCCTTGGTCAGGATATCGGAGTTTAGCCGCGAAGAATCCAGCCCGTTTTTTGCAAATTTCTCACATTCCGCAGGTATCCCCGTCTCCTCAGACACCCAGTCGGCAATGAATTGGGTGTAACTCCTCAAATCTTCCTGTCCTTTGCCTCCGTAACCTTTGGCAATACTGTCTCCCAACGCCGTACAGTAGATGGTATCGCCTTCCCATTTCTGCTTGGCTTTTTCTTCTTTATCCGAGATTTCCTGTTTTTTTGTCTCTCCCGGCTGGTTTCCCGGCTCTTCTGCATGGGGCAAGACCGCTTCTGTTCCGAACAAAAGCATCATAACACAGATAAATAAACTGACTACAAATGCCAAGCTCTTCCCTGGCCTTCTCTTCCTATATCCCCCAAATTTCATAAGCACCCTTCTTCCGGCACATAACCTCTCTTCCAGAGGCTTTACAAATGTCTTAAACTAACCAATCAATACTCTCTTCCCCTCAAAAGCAAAACCATAATGACGGATTCGCTCTTTCGGGATTCCTTTCGCAATCAACATCGCGTCATAATTCTTTTCCTCAATCTGCTTTAACGCATTCCTTACCGTATCTTCAAGACTTTCCTTAGAATCCTGGTTCTTCACTTTGAACTCAAACACAAACGCATCCTTTTTCTTATCACGAGGCTCCATGACCACATCATATCTTCCCAGACCGCTTTCCCGATTTGAAGTGACATGGTAATCAAGCTTTACATCCACGATCAACCCCAACACAAAACCATGATAAAAACGTTCGGGTTCCGTCTGTTCAGAAGGATGGTTCCCGGTATCAAAATAACTGAATACCGTCTGTGTCATCCGGTTCATGTACTGGTTCATATACGCCACATCATTTGCCAGCAGCGCTTCCACAAAATCATGATATCGAATGGATGCTTTTTTGAACCATCCCTGGACCATTTTGCGGAATTCTTTCCTGACCTCTAAATTGGTCAGAGATAAACGGTAAACTGCATCTTCCCCGTTTTCGGCGTCGGTGACGTCCTCCACTTTTAAGTATCCCGCCGCCAAAAGCAGGCTCCAGATTGCTTCGCTGTTATCGTCTAACTGCTCGAAAATAATCTCCTCATCAATGACTCTTTCAATGCTTTTTCCTTCAATTAAATCTTCCATTGCAATCTTCACATCGGAAGCGCCTTCCCGGATAAGATTGCTGACCAGATTGTTAGAACTGGTATTTGCCCAATATGCCGCGAACCTTTTCTCATCCAGATACTTTGTGATCGACCAAGGATTATAGATATCTCTGCTTTTTCCAAAAGTAAATCCGTCATACCACGCCTTTACCTGCTCCTGTCTGTCCAAGATCCCGGCCTCTTTAAGCGCGGCGAACACCTCATCCTCGGTAAAACCAAACGCATTCTCGTAAATACAAGAAGTCGTCGTCACTACTTGCAGGTTATTCAGGTCTGAGAAAATGGATTCCTTACTTACTCTCGTAATTCCCGTCAGCATTGCCCGTTCCAGATAAGGGTTTGTCTTGAACATCGAATGAAACATGCTTCTGATAAACATAGACATTTCCTCCCAGAAACCATTGGCATATGCTTCCTGCAGCGGGGTATCATACTCATCCAGTAAGACGATGACTTTTTTCCCGTAATAACGGCTCAAATATCCCATTAATGCACGCACAGCGACCTCTGCTTCTTCATTTTTCATATCCGGCCTGACGGCGTCATACTGCTCCCTTTCCTTCGCATTCAGTAAATCACCCTTGAGCAAAAATTCATTCTGGTTATATAGGTCTGTCAAGTTCTGCTTGATTCGGGCAATCGCCCCATCACATGTGCCGGATTTCACGTCCGCGAACGTAAGGGATATGACTGGACAGGTTCCCTGTAGGTTCCTGTATTTATCATCCGACCAGATAGAAAGCCCCTCAAACAAATCTCCACGTCCCTTATATTTCATAGAAAAGAAACATTCTAACATATTCATATTCAGAGTTTTCCCAAATCGGCGAGGGCGGGCAATCAATGTGACCTTATCCTCTGACTCCCACCACTCGCTGATAAATGCAGTCTTATCCACATAAAAACAATTTTTCTCCCGAATCGCATCAAATCCGTCATTTCCTATACTGATTGTCCTCATCCGCACCCTCCGCCTGTACCATATCCTAAAAGGGGCCGTCCATGCCTCTTACAGACGCCCCTTACGGTCCTTCCTGTCACATAAGATAGACCACATCCTCTTTGGGTTTCACAGCCCCCTCCATAGCAATCAGATACAACACCGGCTGTTCATTCCCGAAAGATACTGCCTGTTCATATTCAAATCTTGCCAGGACCTTGACCCATGCGCCTTTCTTGAATGTAATCGGATGGTCTGATTTACATGGATAGCCATAAAACTTTAAATCATCGGCACAACAGGTCATAATCTTACGTACCGGGACGAACATGTTCTCTCCCATCCCTTTGGGACGGAATGCCTGCGCTACGAATTCTACTTCTTTGTGGAGATACAGATCCGGGTGGTCGTATGCGTCCACATACCAAATTCCAAAATCTTCCGGTTCTATCTGTATCCTGTCCCCTTTGACGTCATAGGGCAGGTCTTCCTCTGACGGCTGTATGATTCTGCCGTCCATTCCCTCGAATATCAACTGAGCCATGGGATTCTGCACCTTGAGCGCCCTGCGGAAACCGGAACGGTCCGCCCCTTCCGGACAACGGTTCACCACAATCAACCCTGATTCCGTCAACTGCTCGATGAGCAGATTCCTCATGTTTTTAAGGTACATATCCAGAGTCATGCCGTTTACGGTGGAATAGACGCCCTGCAGTTCCCAGCTTCTGGGGTACTTAATGGACAGCAAATCTTCCAGCTTCCACATCCCATTGTACTCAATCACTACCTGGGCAGGATGATAGTTCTTCTCACAATTCTTGAAAAATGATGGATTCAACTGATCAAATTCTTCGATTTTCAGCATGGCCATTTCGTGGGATTCAAGATATTCCTTGGAGTATCCTTCCTCTCCTTCTTCGCACAGAATCAACAGTGTCAGTCCCGGCGCGATCCAGTCTTGTTCCATCAGCGTATCCTTCACAAGCGTCGTCTTCCCGCTGTCAAGAAAACCTGTACAAATGAACACAGGAGTCTTCATGCAATCACCTTCATTCCCTATTTATTAAATTCTGAAAGCATCCTCATCCAAATACTTCTTGAGGCAGGATGCCTTTTCGGTTTTAGATATGGAACAATTTCAGCAGTTCCTCTTCCTTCAAGTCTGTTCCGATTACGCATACCCGGCCGGTATAGTCAGCCTGGCCTTCGCGGACTTCATACTCTTCCGGGACAAGGTCGAACTGTTTCCATGTGCCGTCTGCCATCGGGATGATTCCCTTTGAACGCAGGACGTTCCCGTATCCTTCTGTCTCGGATAATGCCCTCAGCAGGAAAGAAAGCTCCTCGTCTGTGTATTTGTGGGCAGTCTCTTTTCCCCAGCTCGTGAATATCTCGTCTGCATGATGGTGATGGTGGCCATGGTGGTCATGGCCGTGACCACAGCAATGTCCTTCATGGCCGTGATGATGCTCATGATGGTCACATCCACAGTCTTCCCCGTGGTTATGATGATGCTCATGCCCGCTGTGATTTTCCAGAAGCTCTTCTATCTCCGCCCCATGCCCAAGCGCCCGGCAGATGGCTTCCCTGTCCAATTT
>CATLIP010000189.1 GCA_949957035.1 uncultured Lachnospiraceae bacterium | reverse complement strand
AGCCCCTTCAGGAATACGCTATGGATTTTGAACACGGGGAGAATATCAAAACGCTTAGTATGTATATTTTACAGCAGTTTTATCTGAAACCCTATGCCGTAGAGGGTGATTTTTATCAGGAATTTTACGAAAGGCTGAAAACCGCAAAGGAACAGCTTTTCTAATCTTCCTTCATACTCTCCAAAAGCCTCTGGGCCTCCTTAACACACCACATGCGGTTCCCTTTTGAAACCACGTACTGAAGGCTGAGTTTTGCGCTCTCCTTTTCACCAAGCCCCAGATAAATCTGCGCCTCCTTAAACGCATAGTTTACCCGCATCCATGGTCTTACCGTATTTCCGTCCAAATCCATCCTCTCATGAAGGAATCTTGACGCCGCACCGTAATCCTGATTCTCAAGAGCCCTTGTCAGGTTATTGCCGGCACACAGCATCTCAAAATATTTCCAGTCTCTCCTTCTCCTGGTCCGGGCAGACACTCCCGCCGGGAGATTCCTCTGATACTCCTGCTGATACGGAGTCTGGCGGGAAATACTTCGTCTGAATGCTTCTTCCAGCTCATGGACCTGTATTCCCATCCCTCTCTGAAAATACTGTGCAGACAGTAAAATATAATAATTCGCCCGGAATATACCTTTCAGTTTATGGGTGTTAATCCCCTGCAGTGTCTCCCACGCGCCGTCATAGTTCCCCTGACTATGTTGTGCCAGAGCTATATTGCACAGGATTCTGTCCTTATACAGCGCCATGCTGCTCTTGCGGATGCAAGCTTCATATAAGAAGGGGTCGCATTCCGTAGCAAGAATCTCCGCAATCCTGACGGAACCCATACGTATCACCAGACAGGCAATAGACACCAGCAGTGCGTATACGATACCGATGCTTGTCGTAACCAGTATAGCGATTCCGTTGCCGAACTTCCATGCTATAATGTAGGAATCAATCCCAAATATCATATAAAACAGGTAGACGGCCGCAAGGATACAGATTCCTAATCCGACTCCCTGATACCGATAGAACTGCGCTCTTCTTCTTTTTACTTCCAACTCCATTGCAAAACTTCTCCTTTCCCCGGCAATTACTGCTTGAAACCCCTTTTGCTTCCAAATCAATAGAATTTCTCAAGCCATGAGGGATACAATACTAATATAAACCATCGGTACAATAATTGCAATTAGGATTTGGTACAATAATTCACTCAATAATTTCGTATTCATTTTCGGGGTAATAAAAGCTCATCCGCCATCTCTTCTGCTTCTATACGTGCAAGAATCTCCTTTCTCAGCCCAAATCCACAAGGAACTATGTGTTTTTCTTTTCTTCATTTTCACACACAATCCCCCGCTTAGAATATACTATACCATTAGAAATTTAAAGGAGGATATGTATGAAAAAGCGTTTACTTGCCGCCGCTCTTGTGATTGCTCTTGCACTCACGACCCTGTTGGCATGCTCATCCAAAGAAAAAGATACTGAAACTTCTACACCGAAAGCAGAAACTAAAGACACAAAAGATAACGAAGATACAAAAAAGGAAGACACACTTCCGGAATCCACAAAGGTCATTCTGAATGAAGTCGCTCACTCCATCTTCTACGCTCCGATGTATGTCGCAATTGAAGAAGGATACTTCGAAGAAGAGGGAATCGAGCTTGAACTTGTTACAGGATTTGGCGCTGACAAAACCATGACCGCCGTAATCTCCGGAAGCGCCGACATTGGTTTCATGGGCTCAGAAGCTTCCATCTATACTTATAACGAAGGCGCCAACGATTATGTGGTAAACTTCGCTCAACTGACCCAGCGCGCCGGGAACTTTCTTGTGGCAAGAGAAGAAATGCCCGATTTTACTTGGGACGCACTCAAAGGGACGAATGTTCTTGGCGGAAGAAAAGGTGGTATGCCTGAAATGGTATTTGAATACATTCTGAAGCAGAATGGAATCGACCCCGCCAAGGATGTGAATATTGACCAGAGCATCGACTTCGGTTCCACCGCCGCCGCATTTGCGGAAAACCAGGGCGATTTCACGGTTGAATTCGAGCCCGGCGCCACCACCCTTGAAAAAGAAGGCAAAGGCTACGTCGTAGCCTCCCTCGGAACCGACAGCGGCTATGTCCCATACACCGCTTTCTCCGCAAAGAAAAGCTATATGGAAGACCACCCGGAAGTCATCCAGGGATTCACCGACGCACTGCAGAAAGGCATGGACTACGTACAGTCACATAACCCGGAAGAGATTGCGGCCATCATCGCACCTCAATTCAAGGAGACAGATCAGGATACCATCACCACCATCGTCACACGCTACTATGACCAGGATACCTGGAAAGAAAACCTGATTTTTGAAGAAGAGAGCTTCACCCTCCTGCAGGATATTCTTGAGGAAGCAGGCGAGCTTTCCGAGCGTGCGCCGTACAAAGACCTTGTAACCACAGACTTTGCCGAAAAAGCCGCAAAGTAATCCATATCACAACACATAAAAGGCTAAGGAATATCATCCTAAGCAAACGGGACTGCCGGATATCATTTTCTCCGGCAGTCCCATCCTTTCAAACGCCCTATCTCCGGTTTTGCTCCTCCACCAGATGAGCAGCTCCGTACATCTCTCTCAGTCTCGGCTTCTCGATCTTCCCGGTCGCATTACGCGGCACATCTGCAAAAATAATCTTTCTGGGTCTCTTATACCTTGGAAGCTTCTTACAGAACGTATCAATATCCTCCTCCGTACAGATTACCCCCGGTTTCAAGGATATAATCGCTGCCGCAATCTCTCCAAGCCTGTGGTCAGGCAGGCCAATCACCGCAACATCCAGTATCGCATCATTGGTTCTCAGGAAATCTTCAATCTGCACCGGATATATATTTTCACCGCCGCTGATAATGACATCCTTCTTCCGGTCCACCAGGAAGATAAATCCATCCTCATCCTCCATGGCCATATCTCCGGTATAAAGCCAGCCGTCATGCAGCACTTCTTCAGTCGCTTTCCTGTCATTGTAATATTCCACCATCACTCCCGGACCTTTGACTGCAAGCTCCCCAGTCTCTCCTCTGTTCACCGGATTGCCCTCATCATCTATAATCTTCGTCTTCCAGCCATATCCCGCCTTACCGATAGCGCCTACCTTATGTATATTGTCTACGCCCAGATGGACACATCCGGGTCCGATGGATTCGCTCAGACCATAGTTGGTATCATACTGATGATGTGGAAAATATTCTTTCCAATGCTTAATCAGACTCGGCGGAACCGGCTGCGCGCCGATATGCATGAGCCGCCACTGGTCAAGCTGATACATATCAAGCTTAATCTTCCCACTGTCAAGAGCAAGCAGCAAATCCTGCGCCCAGGGAACCAGAAGCCACACAATGGTACACTTCTCCTCCGACACGGCACGAAGGATAAACTCTGGATTCGCACCTTTCAGAAGCACAGCCTTCCCACCGGTTAAGAGACTTCCGAACCAGTGCATCTTCGCCCCTGTATGGTATAAAGGAGGAATACACAGGAACACATCATCCTTCGACTGAGCATGATGATTCTGTTCCACTTTCGCCGAATGCATCAATGCCTCATGGGTATGTAAGATTGCCTTCGGGAATCCCGTTGTCCCTGACGAGAAGTAGATTGCCGCATAATCCTCGTCATTGATATCAATTCTTGGAGACTGGCTGGAACAGTTCGCCGAATGCATCGTATAATCCTCTGCAAATCCGGGACAGCCATCCCCGACATAGTATAGAAGCCTGTGCCTGCTGATGCTGTCCGCAATCTCCTCCACACGCCCGATAAACTCCGGCCCAAACACCAACACATCCACTTCTGCCAGTTCCACGCAATACTGAATCTCCTCCGCCGAATACCGGAAATTTAACGGCACAGCCAATGCGCCTGTCTTCAAAATTCCAAAATAAATCGGAAGCCACTCCAGACAATTCATCAGAAGAATGGCAACTTTATCTCCCTTTTTAATCCCCCGCTCCAACAGAAGATTTGCGAATCGATTTGATTTCTCATTAAAGACATTCCAAGTAATCTCCCGTCTGTAATAGGAAGCACGAACCGGTTCAATCAGTTCATACTCCTTCCAAGTCACGCGTCTTGTCTCCGGCATCTCCGGATTAATCTCTACCAGACATACATCATCACCGTACAATCGACAGTTTTTCTCCAAAATATCTGTAATAGGCATTAGAAAAGTCCCCTTTCACTTTAGTGCTTTTAATCACTAAAGTTAATGATACCCAATTTCATATAAAATGTCAATGCCTTTTCCCGGTTTATAAAACCCAAAAAGAGCGATGAAAATGTCCCTATCTTCCATCGCCCTTTTATTTTATCTTCCTGTCGTCCTGTTCTTCTGCCTGTATTCCCGAGGCGACATCCCATAGACACCCTTAAACGCCCTTGAAAAATGCAGAAGATTGGGATACCCTACCGACGCTCCCACGTCTCCGATAGGAGCCTTCCCCTCCGTCAGTTCCGCCGCCGCTCTCTCCATGCGAAAACTAATCAGGAACCTCTGAGGCGACTGTCCTGTAATAGACTTAAAAACCTTGCCAAAATAACTCCGGTCGAGCCAGCACTGCCTCGCCAGGTCTTCCACCGATATATGGCGGTAATAATTCTGCTTAATATACTGAATTGCTCCCTCTACGTACTCCTCACTGCTTCTTCCCTCAGCCGCCGGCCTGCGAAACCGCGATGTCCGTATTAGACAATCTACGAAGATATACAGATATCCCGTAGCTCGCAAGGGACACTCTTCCTCACTCTTTACCAATTCTATCATACTCTCAAGAAGTTCATCACCCTGCTTTGGCTCCTCAGGCAAATATACCGGCTGCTCTGCACACAGACCCGACATCTTCGCATATTCCTCCGCCCGAAGTCCTCCAAATTCTACCCATACATAATCCCACAAATCATCCGGGATAACCTCACATCGGCCTGCCTCTTCCGGGCCCACT
>CATLIP010000188.1 GCA_949957035.1 uncultured Lachnospiraceae bacterium | reverse complement strand
GGTTCCCTTATCGTCCTCTCACCTTGGAATCGTGGCGGAAGTAAACGAATTGTCCAGAGAGATTGCAGAGGGGCTTGTGAGCATTGAGGAAGCATCCGGACGGCTTAAGAAGATAGAAGAAATGCCGGAAAAAAGAGGATACTTTCAGGTGTTTGCCGCCGGTGCGGCCAGCGGGTGTTATGGCTATATTCTTGGGGCGTCGGCGCTGGAAAGTGTGGTGGCGTTTTTTATCGGGTGTATTCTGTATGTATGGGTGTTGACGGCGAAGAAGCAGAATATATCGAAGATGATTGTGAATATCGTGGGCGGAGTCATGATCACTGCACTTGCTGTTTGTGCGTACCATCTGCCGCTGCCAAAGGATGTAAAGCTGGATGGGATGATTATCGGCTCCATCATGCCGCTGGTGCCGGGGCTTGCCTTTGTGAATGCCATTCGGGATATTGCTGACAGTGATTTTTTGTCAGGAACTGTGAGGATGATTGATGCATTATTGGTATTTGTATATATTGCAGTTGGGGTGGGAGTTACCCTCAGCGCGTACAATAGGATGGGAGGAGGGCTGATGCTGTGATACATGAGATAATTATGAATATAGTCTGTCCCTTTCTTGGGACGATAGGATATGCTGTGTTGTTCAATGTTCCCAAGCGGTTTTATTTCAGCTGCGGCTTTACCGGGATGACGGGGTGGCTTGTGTACCATGCTGTCGTCAGTCAGACGTTTTCAGCAGCGCTTGCCTCCTTTTTAGGAACGATGGCTGTCGTATTTTTGTCTCGGGTGCTGAGTGTCAGAAAGAAATGCCCGATTACGGTTTTTCTGATCTCCGGTATTCTGCCTTTGGTGCCGGGGGCAGGGATTTACTATACTGTATATTATCTGGTAACCAATCAGTTGGCAGAGGCATCCAGACGGGGAATGGAGTCGGTTAAAGTAGCATTTGCCATTGTATTAGGAATCGTTTTTGTTCTGGCGCTTCCCGGCGCGCTTTTTCAGTCTATGGCGATTAGGCAAAGAAGGGTCAGAAAAGGTTGATAGATGTCTGATAAATATGGTACAATGAAGATAACATATAGATCAGTGACATTGAAGGAAGGTGAGCATATGTCAGAGAATTTGTTAAAGATTCTAAAGGAGAGCCGGTATACTACGGTTCTGAGCGGATTTGGCATGCTTCTGGAGAACGGTTATCCGTCTATCCGAGATGGTGATATGTCCTACGATATAGAAGAAAAATACGGATACTCTATGGAAGAGATGTTCTCGAGCGCTTTTTATTCTACACGTAAGGAACAGTTCTATGAGTTTTACCGCAGTGAGATGCTTAGCCAGCTAAAGATGCCGCCGGGCAAGGGATTTACAGAGATGGCGGAGCTTGAGAGGAGAGGAATGTTTCAGTGCATTATAACCAGGCGGATCTATGGTCTGCCGGAACGGGCAGGGTGCCAAAACGTCATAAACCTCCACGGAAGTGTGTATGATAATTTCTGCCCCCACTGTGGAAAGAAGTATCCTATGGAGTATGTCAGGGATTCTGCAAGGGTGCCTCTCTGTGAAGACTGTAAGACACCGGTCAGACCAAGAGTCTGTCTGTTTGGGGAGATGGTAGATAACGGTGTGATTACCAGGGCGGCGGCAGAGATTCAGAAAGCGGAGGTGCTGTTGGTACTTGGCTCTCATCTTAATTCATATTTATGCAATCAGTTGATTAATTATTATGAAGGTGATAAGCTGATTCTGGTCAATGAGACGCCTCATTATGCAGAGAGGATGGCGGATATTATTATCCATGAGAGGGTAGACCATCTGCTGGAACAGCTACGGATAAAGCTGGGATAGCGGAACTGTAAAAAGATATATGAAGGAGATTAGACATGAACAAAGTTAGAACAAGATTTGCGCCGAGTCCCACTGGCAGGATGCATGTGGGTAATTTAAGGACTGCGCTTTATGCGTATCTGATTGCGAAGCATGAGGGAGGGGATTTCATGCTTCGAATTGAGGATACGGATCAGGAACGTTTTGTGGAGGGAGCGTTGGAGATTATCTACCATACCCTTGCGGAGACAGGGCTTGTCCATGACGAGGGACCGGACAAGGATGGCGGAGTAGGACCCTATGTACAGAGCGAGCGTAATGCCTCTGGATTGTATCTGAAATATGCGAAGCAGTTAATTGAACAGGGGGATGCCTATTACTGCTTCTGTGATAAGGAGAGGCTTGAGTCCCTGAGGAGTAATGTTTCGGAAGATGGGGGAACGCAGATCGTTGTCTATGACAAGCATTGTCTGGGTCTTAGCAAGGAGGAAGTGGAGGCGAACCTTAAGGAGGGCAAGCCTTACGTCATTCGTTTTAATATGCCTGTGGAAGGGACGACGACGTTTCAGGATGATATTTACGGAGAGATTACGGTTCCAAATGAAGAGCTGGAGGATTTGATTCTGATTAAATCCGACGGGTATCCGACCTACAATTTTGCCAATGTGATTGACGACCATTTGATGGGAATTACACATGTTGTACGGGGGAATGAATATCTTTCTTCGGCGCCAAAGTACAATAAGATTTATGAGGCCTTTGGGTGGGAGGTTCCCACCTATGTTCACTGTCCTTTAATCACGGATGAAAACCACAAGAAGCTGAGTAAACGGTGCGGACATTCTTCCTATGAGGATTTGATTGAGCAGGGATTTATCACAGAGGCTGTGGTGAATTATGTGGCGTTGCTCGGCTGGTGTCCGGAAGGTAACCAGGAGATTTTTTCTTTAGAGGAGCTGGTGCGAAAGTTCGATTACCGCCATATGAGTAAGTCTCCGGCAGTATTTGATATTGTGAAGCTTAGATGGATGAACGGCGAGTATTTTAAGGCGATGGAGGAAGAGAGGTTCTACGAGATGGCAAAGCCGTATATCCGGGAAGTGGTGTCGAAGGATTATGACCTCAAGAAGATTGCGGCTCTTGTTCGAACCAGGATTGAGGTATTTCCGGATATTCGGGAGCAGATCGATTTCTTTGAGGAGCTTCCAAAGTATGATACGTCCCTGTACTGCCATAAGAAGATGAAGACCAATGAGGAGAAGTCTTTAGAGGTACTGCAAGAGGTACTGCCTCTTCTGGAAGCGCAGGAGGATTTCAGTAATGATGGACTGTTCAATGTTCTGAAGGGTTATGTGGATGAGAAGGGGTATAAGACGGGATTTGTGATGTGGCCTGTTCGGACGGCTGTTTCCGGGAAACAGAGTACCCCTGGAGGCGCTACTGAGATTATGGAGATTATCGGAAAAGAAGAATCGCTTAAGAGAATCCGAAAAGGGATTGAATTGTTAAGCAGATAAGGGGAATCTATGAGTTTAAATCGTGCTCAGAGTACGGCGGTTGCCCACAAGGAAGGGCCGTGTATGGTTCTCGCCGGTCCCGGTTCCGGGAAAACTCTTACCATTGCAAAGAGAATTGAATATTTAATCACGAAGTATAAGGTAAGGCCAGAAGAGATTCTGGTCATTACCTTTACAAAGTATGCGGCGAAGGAGATGAAGGAGCGTTTCTTTCAGGTTATGGGGAAGACGGGTATTCCTGTGACTTTTGGAACCTTTCATGGAATCTATTATGGAATTTTGAAATGGGCATATCGGCTGAATCAGGGGAATCTGCTGACGGATGATGAGAAGGACGCCCTGCTTCGGCAGATTACGGAAAGACTTGGGTTTGAGGTGATTGGAGAGTCCGGGGATGAGAAGGATGCTCTTCATGAGCTGGCTTGTGAGGTGGGAAACATAAAGAACGACTGTCTTGATATCGAAGTCTATGAGTCGAAACGATATGGGACGGCGCGGTTTCGGGAATTGTACCGGATCTATGAGAGTGAGAAGAAGAAACTTAAGAAGATTGATTTTGAAGACATGTTAACCATGTGCCGGGAATTATTTTTGAACAGACCGGACATCCTAAAGAAGTGGCAGGAGAAGTTCCGCTATATTTTAGTGGATGAATTTCAGGATGTTAATCAGGCGCAGTATGATGTGGTGCGGATGCTTGCCGCACCGGAGGACAACCTTTTTGTGGTGGGGGACGACGACCAGTCTATCTATGGGTTTCGAGGGGCTAAGCCGGGAATTATGATGGATTTTACGAAGGACTATCCCAAGGCCAGACAGATTCTTTTGGATATCAACTACCGTTCAACTGCTCATATTGTAAATGGCGCGCTTCGGGTGATTGCTCACAATGAAAAGCGGTATGACAAGAAGATACGGACACAGAAGGAAAAGGGCGAGACAATTCATATCCAGGAGATTTGTGATCCGGCGGCAGAGGGGGAGTATGTCCTTGAGAGGATTAAGGAGTATCAGAAGAAGGGAATCCCTTATGAGGAAATGGCGGTGTTATATCGGACAAACCTAGATGCAAGAGCCGTCACAGAAGCCTTGGCTAAGGGGCAGATTCCCTTTATCATGAAAGAAAAGATTCGAAGCCTGTATGACCATTTTATCGGTATAGATCTGATGAGTTATCTTCATTTGTGCCAGGAAGGATGTGTAAGAAAGTATCTTCTTCGGATTGCCAACAGGCCCAAGCGATATCTTAGCCGGGATAGTATGGAGGGAAGGGTGAGTTATGAATCCTTACGGAATTTCTACTGTGACAAGGCTTGGATGATAGACCGGATTGACCAGTTAGAATGGGAGCTTAAAATGCTTAAGGACAAGGCGCCTTATGCGGCCATTCAGTATATCCGAAAAGGGATGGGATATGATGATTTCCTGCGGGAGTATGCCTCGGGCCATAAGGTTTCTCTGGAGGAGCTTACGGAGACTGCGGATGAGATTCAAGAGAGCGCAAAGGATTTTCCTACAATCGGAGAGTGGTTTGATCATGTAGAGAATTATAAGGCAGTGTTAAACGAACAGAAGGCCAAAATGTGGAGCAGGACGAAGGAGGATAACGGGGTAGCTCTTTTGACCATGCATGGAGCAAAGGGACTGGAATATGAGCTGGTATTCAT
>CATLIP010000187.1 GCA_949957035.1 uncultured Lachnospiraceae bacterium | reverse complement strand
AGACAAAAGGAAGTTGCATGGCAGATTGAGGAATGTGCCAAGGCGGTTGGCGCCAAGACGGTGCCTGTATATAAGAGTGCGATAAAAGAAATAAAGATTCGGAATAAAACGATTGATTTTTCTCTCCATTTACACTATTATGATTATATTGGTTTTACTGTGTCTACTTTAGCAGTTTATCAGATTGAGAATGCCGTCCTGGCGCTTGAGGCGTTGGAGCGGCTTGGGGATAAGAGGATTACGGTTTTTGCCATGCAGGAGGGAATACGGGAGATGGTATGGGAGGGCAGGATGGAAGAAATCCTACCGTCGGTATACTTGGACGGCGCCCATAATGCAGACGGCATACAGGCTTTTTTGGAGGCGGTAAAATTACGGCATTGCCAGGGGAGAAGGAAACTGCTTTTTTCCATGGTGCAGGATAAACAGTACCAGGCCGTGATAGAAGAAGTAGCCCTATCCGGGCTGTTTGATGAAATTGGGGTGGTGGAGCTTACGTGTGCGCGTGCCCTGCCGCTTGACGTACTGGAAGATTCTTATAGGCAGTATACAGGATTTGCATGTAAAGCTTATGGAAGCCTGGAGGCGGCTTTCCGGGAGTTTGTGCTTGGGAGAGATGACGGGGACAGAGTGTATATTGCCGGTTCATTATATTTGGCGGGCGAGATGAAAGCCCTTTTGAGGAGGCCTCGGCATGATTAATTTTGAAGAAGAGTTGAAAAAGTTCCATCCTAGCCTGGAGGTTGAGGATGCGGAGGAAGCAATTTATAACCAGGATTTGACGGATATGGCCGATTTGATGGTCAAGATTGTCAAGGAATCGAAGAAGACGGACGAAGAATAGGGGTTTGGCATAGATGATTTGTTATCAGTGTGGATGTAATTTGTCCGAACATGATTTTTGCACGAGCTGTGGTGCCGATGTAGCCCTATATAAGAAGATTATGTATATATCCAACCGCTTTTATAATGAAGGATTGGAGCGGGCCAATGTCAGGGATTTAACAGGTGCGATTACCAGTTTGCGGCAGAGTCTGAAGTTTAATAAGAATAATGTGGAGGCGAGGAATTTACTGGGGCTTGTATATTTTGAGACCGGCGAGGTAGTGGCGGCCCTGAGCGAGTGGGTAATCAGTAAGAACCTGCGCCCGAAGAAAAATATAGCGGATGATTATATTGATATGATTCAGACGAACCAAAACCGTCTGGATGCCATCAATCAGACAATCAAGAAATACAACCAGGCGCTTACCTACTGCAACCAGGACAGTCTGGATTTGGCGGTGATACAGCTTAGGAAGGTGTTGTCCTTAAATCCCAGGTTTATCAGGGCGCACCAGCTTCTGGCACTTCTTTTTATCAATAATGAAGAATGGGAGAAAGCCAAGAGGGAACTGACCAAGTGTATTGAGATAGATACGAACAATATAGCGACGTTACGGTATCTGAAAGAAGTAGACGAGATGCTTATGCCTGAGGATGGTGTCAAGAATCCGTCGAAGAAGAAGCATAAATCAGAAGACATTGTCAAGTATCAGAGCGGCAATGAGACAATCATACAGCCCGTGAATATGAAGGAGGGCAAAGGGGTCACATCACTGCTTAATCTGGGCCTTGGTATGCTGATAGGTGTGGCGATTGCCGTATTCCTCATACTGCCTGCCAGGATTCAGACGGCGAAGGCAAGCGTGGATGAGAATTTGCGCAAGGTCAGTGAACAGTCCGATGCAAAGACGGCCACAATAGATGAGCTGCAGCTCCAGGTAGAGCAATTGACGGAGAGCAATAATAATCTGCAACAGGATTTGGAGGCATATTTAGGAACAGACGGCACACTGCGTTCGGTGGACAGCCTGATGAAGGCGGCAGGCGCATATTTGACCAATCCTGAGGAAGTCACCGTGGTGGCGGATTATTTGGAAGAAATCGAAACACAGAATGCAGAAGGTGAGACGAACAATTCGGAAGCATTCGAGAATTTGTACAATACATTGCTTGCATTGCTTGGCCCCGATATCGCCAAGTCATATTATGACGATGGGTATGAGGCTTACAGGCAGGAGAATTATGCGGATGCAATTGCGAACTTGGAGAAGGCGTACAAGTATGACGCCAACAACGGTGACGCGCTCTACAATCTTGCCAATTCCTATAAATATGCAGGAGAGCAGGCTAAGGCGAAAGAGGCTTACAGGCAGGTAATTGAGTTGTTCCCGGGGACGGAGAAGGCGCGTAAATCCGTGACATTTCTGGAAGAGATGGAGAATGCACAGTAAAGATAAAATATAGAGACACGGAAGAGAAAGGACATGGCAAAAGCCATGTCCTTTCTCTTCGTGTAGAGGCGGATGATAGGGCAGATTAAAGAAAGGAGTTTACATAATATGGATGATTTTAAAGTGATTGACAACTATCTAATGATAAGAATGCCGGATGAAATAGACCATCACAAATCGGTCGACATAAGTACTAAAGCGGACAGGTATATTCTGTCGAAGAAGGTGGGAAATGTGGTTTTTGATTTTGAGAAGACAACTTTTATGGACAGTTCCGGCATTGGGATTATCTTAGGACGGTATAAAAAAATTTCCTGTTTCGGCGGCAAGGTGTATGCCATTAACACGGACCATAGAATCAGGAGGATTTTGCTGTTGTCGGGACTGCAGAATATTGTGGAGATTATGGACAAGGCATAATGTGAAGGAGGGCAAAATGATAGAAATCATAGAAAAGAAAGATACATCAAGGATTACAAATGAGATGCGGATTGAGTTTGCGGCAGTATCGGATAATGAAGCCTTTGCCAGGATGGCGGTTGCGGCGTTTATTACACCGTTAAATCCGACGCTGGAGGAGCTGGCGGATGTGAAGACAGCCATTTCCGAGGCCGTGACGAATGCGGTTATCCATGGGTAGGAAAACCGCAACAGTCTGGATGATAAAGTGCATATGAATTGTACGTTGATTGGTGATGTGCTGAAAGTGGAGGTTGGGGACCATGGTGTGGGCATTGCAGATATCAAGATGGCTATGGAGCCTCTCTATACATCCAGGCCGGAGCTTGAGCGTTCAGGTATGGGGTTTGCTTTCATGGAAGCGTTTATGGATAACCTGGAGGTGCATTCCGAGCCTGACAGGGGAACGTTAGTCACGATGTATAAGAAAATCGGGCTGAGTTCATGGATAGACAGTGAGGAATAGCCGATGGAAGAGACTGCCATATTAATTGAACAATCACAGGCAGGAGATAAAGAGGCAAGAGAGAGACTGATAGAGGATAATCTCGGACTGGTGCGCCATATCGTGAAGCGCTTTGCAGGACGGGGGTACGATATGGAAGATTTGTTCCAGATAGGGTGTATTGGGTTGATGAAGGCGATAGACAAGTTTGACTTACGCTATGACGTGCGCTTTTCGACCTATGCGGTGCCAATGATACAGGGGGAAATCAAACGCTTCTTACGGGATGACGGCATGGTTAAAGTCAGCCGTACATTGAAGGAGAACGGGTGGAAAGTAAAACAGGCTGCCGGCCGGCTTTCACAGGAATACGGCAGGGAAGCGACTTTACAGGAGCTGTCCGAGGCTACCGGGCTTTCCGTGGAAGATATCGTGATGGCTATGGACGCCAATGTGGAAGTAGAATCTATCTATAAGTCTGTTTACCAGTCCGACGGGAATGAAATTTACCTGGTGGACCAGATTGTAAGCGGAAGCGGAGGCGTAAACTTTTCCAGTGTGGGGCAGACAGTGACGAACAGCGGAGGCGCCGGGGAAGATACGGAGAAGGAAAAAGTATTAAACCATATGCTCCTTGAACAGCTTTTGGGGAAATTGGACGAGCAGGCGAGGGAACTGATACGTATGCGGTATTTCCAGGATAAGACACAGGTGGAGGTAGCAAAGTTCATGGGAATCAGTCAAGTGCAAGTCAGCCGTATGGAGAAACGTATTTTGTTGCAACTAAGAGAGGAAGTATGGTAAGATAAATAGAAATCCTTTAGATTTATAAAACAATCCGATTGTGACAATTTGGACACAGGGAAATGAAATACAATATATCCGGAAAGGGGAGGCAGGGATGAATACATTTCAATATGTGGTAGTCAGTATTGACGGGGATTATGCGAACCTGAAAAGAACCGATGTGGAGAGTGACGAAACAAAACTGGTAGCGAGGGCGTTGCTTCCTTCTGAGATTATGGAGGGGACAAGGTTGCGGTATGAAATGCTGCAGTATGAAGTCATAGATTGAAAAATTAGAAATTTTCAATTTTCTATTTAAGCAGTACCACAAGCAAGCTTGCGGTATGCATGGGGATTAGATTGAGAAATCAAAGGATACGGGACAGATGAATGACAGTACAATGAAAAACCGTAGAATACTTATCAAAAATACAGAGGATGGTAAAATCATTGCCGATACGAGAATTATCCGGTTCAACAGTGTAAGGAATTCTGTCATTATCAGGGCGGACAGTCTGAGGATTAAGAAATATTATAAGATTACGGCTTTTGTTTTTGCAAAAGATTGCCTTTATGAATTTTGCGGTACGATACGGGGAGCCGTGGTTGAGAATGAGGTTGAGGTATTCCTTGGCAGGAGCAAGGAGAAAGAGGACAGGGCAAGAACAAGATATCCGGTGGCATTGTCCGGGGAAATCAAGGGGATATTTATTGGAGGCAGACAGATACAGCTGCGCAAACCCATACATATTCAGACAATCAACATGAGTGCGAACGGCGTATTGATGCAGGCCGATGAGGGATGTTTCCACATCGGGGATAGTTTTGCGCTGACTCTCGTGACAGACGAAAATGTTATAGAGGTTAATTGCGAGATTGTCAGGATACAAAATAGCAATATGCTGACTGAGGAATACGGATGCCGAATCAGTGGGATTAGGATTGAAGAGGATTGAGGGCGGAGGACAAGAGATGAGCTCTAAAAAGTTAAAGATGCTTCCGGTTGAATATCTCTGGGACGGACTTGTGCTGAACGATGACCTTT
>CATLIP010000186.1 GCA_949957035.1 uncultured Lachnospiraceae bacterium | reverse complement strand
AAGGGGGATAATTGAATAAAAGCTTTACACCTTAATAACCGATTGATATAATGAAGTACCAAAGTAAACGGCATTTATAGAAAGTAGGTGAAGAATATGCCAAATACGGCTGAAACGATTGAAATTTTAGCAAGAAAACTTGAAAGAATTCGCATTTTAAATGATTTGAAAGAATGTAAGACGCTCGAAGAGTATCAGCAGCTTGTTAAAAAGTATGAAACGTTGTGTAATGATGATAAATCATGATCCGAAGAGATATTCTCAAAAAAATAACTTCAATAATATGACAAAATAGACCATATTTTCGTAAGGATGAGTATCGTATAATCCCGAAGATATGGTTTTTTTACAATTCTTGACACGAAAGATACAGAGACCGGATGCATGGTTGCACTGTCCTATAAGGTATGCTATACTGTTTATCAACGCCAAAAGGCGGCAATACTATATCTTAGGAGTGTTTCTAAATTATGTCACAGATTTCAGATGAAATAAAGAATCAGATAAAAAAACGGCGCACGTTCGCCATCATATCCCATCCGGATGCAGGAAAGACCACCCTGACGGAGAAGTTCCTATTATATGGAGGCGCAATCAATCTGGCAGGCAGCGTCAAGGGCAAGGCGACCGCGCGCCATGCGGTTTCGGACTGGATGGAGATTGAGAAGGAGAGAGGTATCTCCGTCACTTCCTCGGTACTGCAGTTTAACTACGGCGGTTACTGCATCAACATCCTCGATACTCCCGGACATCAGGATTTCTCAGAGGACACCTATCGTACCCTGATGGCGGCGGATTCTGCGGTGATGGTAATCGATGCCTCCAAGGGCGTAGAGGCCCAGACGAGAAAACTGTTCAAGGTGTGTACCATGCGCCATATTCCCATTTTTACCTTCATCAACAAGATGGACCGGGAAGCAATGGACACCTTCGAGCTTCTAGACGACATTGAAAATGAACTGGGAATCGCTACCTGCCCCGTAAACTGGCCGATAGGCTCCGGCAAAGAATTTAAGGGAGTCTATGACCGCAGTACGAAGAAGGTAGAATTGTTTTCCGATACTCATAAAGGAACAACACAGGGAGAAGTACGCAAGATTGCCATTGATGATTCCGAAATCAATGAATGGGTGACGGATGCCCAGCTTGCACAGTTGAGAGAAGAGATTGAATTACAGGACGGCGCAGGAGCTGAATTTAATCAGGCGTTGGTAAGCAAAGGAGAGCTTTCTCCTGTGTTCTTCGGCTCTGCCCTTACCAACTTTGGGGTAGAGACCTTTCTGAAACACTTCCTTAAGATGACGACCTCGCCGCTTCCGCGTTCGTCAGACCAGGGCCTTATAGATCCTATGGAAGAGGAAGATTTCTCTGCTTTTGTGTTCAAGATTCAGGCGAATATGAACAAGGCTCACAGAGACCGGATTGCATTTATGAGAATCTGTTCCGGCTCCTTTGAGGCGGGAATGGACGTGTATCATATTCAGGGCGGCAAGAAGGTACGGCTCTCCCAGCCTCAGCAGATGATGGCAAGCGAGCGCAAGATGATTGACAAGGCCTGCGGAGGGGATATTATAGGTGTGTTCGACCCGGGAATCTTCTCGATAGGCGACACGCTGACCACTTCTGCGAAGCGTTTTGTCTACGAAGGAATCCCTACCTTTGCCCCGGAACATTTTGCAAGGGTTCGTCAGGTAGATACCATGAAGCGAAAGCAGTTCATCAAAGGAATCAACCAGATTGCACAGGAGGGAGCCATCCAAATTTTCCAAGAATTTAATACGGGAATGGAGGAAATCATCGTAGGCGTAGTTGGAGTGCTGCAGTTCGATGTGTTAAAATACCGTTTGGAGAATGAGTACAACGTAGACATCCGTCTGGACAATCTGCCTTATGAATATATCCGTTGGATTGAAAACACAGACATTGACTTAGACAAAATGACAGGAACTTCTGATATGAAGAAGGTCAAGGATTTAAGGGGAAGACCGCTGCTGCTCTTCGTCAACGAATGGAGTATCCGTATGACCATAGAACGTAACGAGGGACTTAGGTTGTCTGAATTTGGAAGATAGGGAGGAAATCTGGAAAAATTTCCAAGCCCCTACTTTGCAAATACCTATTCATTTGATATAATAAGAAGAAGTGTATACTAGAACAGGAGGTTTCTTTTATGAGCAAAGAAGAGCGTAACACATATACAATACAGACTGATGAGAATCTGGGAGAAGTGAAGATTGCGGACGAAGTTGTGGCGATTATCGCAGGTCTTGCAGCTATGGAGGTAGAAGGCGTTTCATCTATGACCGGTAACGCAACCAGGGAGTTGGTGAGCAAGTTCGGGATGAAGTCTCTGTCGAAGGGTGTGAAGGTAGACGTGCTGGACGGAATCGTAACCGTTTCTTTAGTGTTGAATCTGAATTATGGATACAGTATCAAGGATACCACCCAGAGAGTTCAGGAGAAGGTGAAGGCAGCCATTGAGAATATGACGGGACTTGAGGTTGCCGATGTCAATATTCGTGTTGCCGGAGTAGATATGCCGGAGGAAGCATAAGTGAAGAGGTCAGAGTTAAGAGAACATATCTTTAAGATGGTTTTTGGATTAGAGTTTCGGCCTTTGGAGGAGATGCCGGAGCAGATAGGGCTCTATTTTGAACAGCTTGAGAGTCCCAGAGAGCAGGATCTTGACTATATCCGCATGAAGACTCAGAAGATTGCAGGGAAGAGAGAGGAGATTGACGCTCTGCTGAATACCCATACGATAGGATGGAAGACCAGCCGTATGAACAAGGTGGATTTAACCATTCTTCGGCTTGCCGTGTATGAGATGAAGTGGGATGAGGATGTGCCGGTGGGGGTTGCAATCGATGAGGCTGTAGAGCTTGCCAAGAAGTACAGCAGTGATGAGGGCCCGGCTTTCATTAACGCTGTGCTTGCGAAGCTGGCAGTCTAGCCAAAGGTGTGGAGGAGAAGCATGGCACAGAATATCTATACAGTGAAACAGGTCAATGCTTATATCAAGAACATGTTTACCCAGGATTATATGCTGAACCGCATCTATGTGAAGGGCGAGGTGTCTAACTGTAAGTACCATACATCAGGACATATATATTTTTCACTGAAGGATGAGTCCGGAACGATTGCCTGTGTTATGTTTGCCGGGCAGCGGGGCGGACTCTCTTTTCGTCTCTGCGACGGTGCGCAGGTGGTGGTTCTTGGAGGGGTGAATGTTTATGAAAGAAGCGGTTCCTACCAGCTCTATGCAAGGGAGATTCGCCCGGACGGGGACGGCGTTCTCTATGAGCGTTTCCAAATGCTGAAAAAGGAACTGGAAGAGATGGGAATGTTCGCGCCGGAATACAAGAAACCGATTCCTGCCTATGCAAGACGGATTGGAGTGGTGACTGCTCCTACCGGGGCAGCGGTGCGTGATATCATGAATATTGCCGCACGCAGGAATCCTTATGTCCAGTTGATTCTGTACCCGGCACAGGTACAGGGAGAAGGAGCAGCGGAGAGTATTGTAAGGGGAATACAGATGCTTGGTAAGGCTGATGTAGACGTGATAATCGTCGGCAGAGGCGGAGGCTCCATTGAGGATTTGTGGGCATTTAATGAGGAAGAGGTGGCAAGGGCAATCTTCGATTGCTCCGTTCCGATCATTTCGGCAGTAGGACATGAGACGGATACCACCATTGCGGATTATGTGGCAGATTTGCGCGCCCCGACGCCGTCTGCAGCAGCGGAGCTTGCGGTCTATGATTACCGTCAGACACAGATGTGCCGTGAGGAATATAGACTTAAGCTTAACCGTCTCCTTTCTTCGAAGGTTACGGTGAATCGGTTAAGGCTTAAGGAGTCTCAGACGAGGCTTAAGTATCTTCATCCGAGATACAAGCTTCAGGGACAACTTTTGCGGCTTTCGGATTTAGAAGACAGGTTACGGCAGAGGATGGAGAATCAGCTTCGTGAAAACCGTCACCGTCTTGCTATCTGTATGGAGGCGATGAAGGGACTCTCTCCGATACAGAAGCTGAACCAGGGGTATTCTTATGTTGAGAAAGAGGATAAGACTGTGGTTAAGAGCATCCGTCAGGTTCAGACAGGGGACCGTCTGTCTGTCTATGTGACGGACGGTGTGATTCGGGCGGTGGCGGACGAAAGCAGCGGTTACCCCCAAGGAAAATGAGAGGTAGGAGGAAGAACATGCCAAAGCAGACAGAAAAGCAGGAAGAGACAAGCCTTGAGGAGCTGTTTACAGAGTTGGAAAACGTTATCCAAAAGATGGAGGAAGAGAATATTTCCCTGGAAGATTCCTTTAGGCTCTATCACAGAGGAATGGATGCATTGAAGCAATGCAGTGAACGGATTGATGAAGTAGAAAAAAAGATGCTGATTTTAGATGAAGAGGGTGGGACACATGAATTCTGACAATGATTTTCAGGTTCAGATGAAACAAAAAGTACAGAAAATAGAAGGCATCCTGCAGGAATACCTTCCAAAACAGAAGGGTTATCAGAGTGTGATTATGGAGGCTATGGGATACAGTCTTCTGGCAGGGGGCAAACGGCTGCGTCCTCTTATGATGCAGGAGACGTTTCGACTGTATAATGGTACGGCAAAGTCGCTGCGCCCATTTATGGCTGCCATTGAGATGATACATACCTATTCCCTGGTTCACGACGACCTGCCGGCTATGGATAATGATGAATACCGGCGGGGGCGCAGGACTACCCACGTAGTATACGGGGAGGATATGGGTATCCTTACGGGAGACGCCTTGCTAAACTATGCTTTTGAAACTGCATTTAAGGCTTTTGTGATTGAGCCTGAGGACAGCCTTGCCATTGGGAGGGCTCTTACGGTTCTTGGAGATAAGGCGGGAATCTACGGGATGATCGGCGGCCAGGTCATTGATGTGAAGGAGACAGGGCACGAGGTTTCCAGTGAGGTGCTGGATACCATTTACCGGCTCAAGACGGCTGCGTTAATTGAAGCGTCCATGATGATCGGGGCAATC
>CATLIP010000185.1 GCA_949957035.1 uncultured Lachnospiraceae bacterium | reverse complement strand
CCACTGTCCTTAATCAGATACGGTAAAAGGGAACCATCCCAAGGCCGATTACCGTAATGACACCCGCAATCGCCAGGTACGCCTTTTTATAGAGCCTCATATAAGACTTAATTTTCCCTATATCATTGTGGGCTACCGGCTTGTAAAGACTGTAGTTCAGAGCGCTTCCGATACCAAGCTCTGCCAAGGACAGCATACTTAAAATATCCGTATACAGAGAATTTACGCCAAGCAATGCCCTGTCCAGCACCATAATAAAAACAGTTCGCTGGATAAGCCCCATAATCATGATAATGAAATTGCTGATATAGCCGAAGAAAATATTTTTCCCCGCCTGCCTGACTCTGCCCATCCCGCCTTTTCTCCCATTCACCGGATATTTTGGCTTTTCCGGCCGCGCATAACTGTTTCAAAGGTATCGCGCCATTCATCTTTTCCTGAAATGCCTTGCCCGAAAATGAATATGTCAACACATTAGTTCTTGGCGCAGCCTTCCCATAACTTACGCAGTTCATCCCCCGCCGCTTTCGCCTGCGCGCAGTACTGCGGCATATATTTTTGTAACCGTTGTCGAATCTCTTTTTCCCTTCCCATTATCCAGTCATACGCCTGAATCAGTTCTTCCGGGTTTTCCAATGTCTGCACTGGCAGGACGTAGTGCTCCTCACTCCCGAACAAATCCCTGGCAATCCCCCGTGCCTTTACGGAATATCCTACCACAAGCGTAGGTACACAGGAGGAGTACGCCGCGATGGTGGCATGTGTCCTCGCCCCGATAAAAGCCCTGCACCCGGAGATAATATATTTAATCTGCTGGCAGGACATATCCGGAAAAATAAGGACTCTCGCATTGCCCTCATATCCTCTGTAGAGCTCCTTCAACGTCAGCCTGTCATCGTTGTAGTTCCATTTCACGTGGGGTATCAAAGCCACGCTGTTATCCGTGGTCTGTAAAATATGGTCAATCAACTTTCTGTAATTGGCAAGGGTAATGCCCGCCACTTTCTCATGCCGGACAATCATAGGGCTGATATTGATGCCAATGGTCTTGCCCTTTATAAATCCCCCCGGCAGTTTCGTCTTCTCCGGTTTAAGCGCACACGCCGGGTCCGGGAACATCTTCACATTCTCTGTCACTCCGGCTTTCTTAAGAGCCGTCTCCGTAATGGATTCCCTGGGGGTAATGAGTGCATAACGCTTCATGTCCTCAACCACTTCCGGCTCTTCTAAAAGCTCCGGTTCTATGGAGCATCCCCAAAGCACCGTCTTGGCCCCCGTCCTGCAAAAAGTTCTGTTGGCCACGATGGCCTCCTTTTTGGAGAGCTCATAACAGTACATGTCACCACCTGTAGAAATGTACATAGGCGCCTTGTTCTTGCCAAGAACCTTCCGGAAACGATACCGCATGAAAGACTCCGGGTCATGAAATACCGCACGCCATACGTAGTACCATACATGAGCAAAAAAATGCTCCGCAATCTTACGCTCCTGTAAAATATCGCACAAATATTTTAAAGAATAAAAACGGTCCTCCTCCTCACTGTTCGTCACAAGAAGTTTCGGAATCTCCTCTATCATATGGCAAGTGCTGTTTATAATCGCCTCACAGCCATGGTTGCCGCTGCCCCCATGTAAATACATCACTATCCGATTGTTCATTTTACTGTCATACCTTCCTTATCCTCTTTCCTTTATCCGGTATATTATGCTCTGTCTTTTTATCTACCGAGACTTCCTGTACCGGTTTCCCGTCCGGTCATGCTGCTTCACAATCATCCTGAGGATACGCAGAAGACCCTTGTTCGGATACTGCATCCCCAGATACAACAACGCATTTGACCTGCTCTTAACGCAAAGCGGTGTACTGGTAATCCTTTTGCGCGTCTTGGGCTCCATAAAAATACGCTGTATTTTCCGTATATAGTCCTTGCCCGGATTCCGAAGTTCATTCTTCATTACATACATCATCATATAACAGTATTCCCTGTCAAGCTTTTTCTCACCGTCAGGAACCTTCTTTTCATGAATGATTCTCCGAATTGCCTTGTACCATCCTTCCACGCTTTCCGCGTTATGGGGGTCATAGCAATGCACAATAGAATCTTCCACATACCGATAATGATAGAACAACGCACCCTCCATGACCACGACCCTGCTTGCCCCAAGGAGCGCAGGGTATATCAAGTTAAAGTCATCTCCCATGCGCAGTTTCACGTCATAATACTTCTCATTGCCCTCAAACACCGATTTCTCACACAGCTTCATGCAGCGGGACATGGGGATTATCCTGTCTTCCCTGCCAAGAAGCTTGTCCTTAATCTCCCGCTCAAGCCTGCTGCCCTCATACAGCCCCGGCTCAAGAGGCAGTATAACCGGAACCGTCTCCCTGCGTTTCTCAAGCACATGGTTACAACAGACAATCTCACCCTTCTTCCCCACGAGACAATCCGCCATCTTCTGCAGCATATCTTCACTCACATAATCGTCACTGTCAACAAAGGTGTAGTAATCCCCCGAAGCTTCCCGCAGCCCGGTCATCACCGCCGCAGTCGGTCCGCCGTTTTTCTGATGGAACACCCGGACACGCTCATCCTTATCCGCATATTCATCACAGATACCGCCACTGCCGTCTGTGGAGCCGTCATCCACGAGCAAAAGCTCTATGTCCCTGTAAGTCTGTGCCAAAATACTGTCGATACACTGCGCCACATAATTCTTTTTATTATAAACCGGAACGATTACGCTGATTTTATCATTTCGTTTCATTTCCCATTAACCTCCATAATTCCACTTTGCGGAATCACAAATCCAAAGACAAGCAAGCTTGTCTGGGAGAATGCCCTGCTCTTGGGCATTCTCTGGCGTGAGAAAAGTCTGCATTGCAGACTTAGAACTTCTTCGCGAAGCAGCCATTGCTGCGAGTGATTAGAAGTTCTTCTCACGCAAATCCCCCCTGGGGTGTAACAAGTATCCATCCCGTCCACAGCTCTTTCATCTGCTCCGGCACGCACACCTGCGTATTCTTGTGAATGGACGGACGTATCATAATCTTATCCCTATGGGCGTTCAGCCTGGCGCCCCAGAAACTAAACGTGCTGTTGGCACAAATATTATGCCTGCACCGACTCATGAGCATCATATCGTAGAAACTGTCCCTTCCATGATTCCAGTCAATTACCTGGTATTCCTCCCCCTGGTAATGTTCCCGCACATAGGAAACATCATCCGAAAAAAGATAAAACCTGGCTCCCGGAACTCTTTCTTTCATATACGTTATCGCTTTGTGGTAGTACGCCTCCGTACAAATCCCCCCAAAAAGCCCTCTGTTGATTTCATCCAGATAATCTCCTCTGCGGATATGCACGCTGACAGACATTGTCTCTTCCATCTGCCGGGACATCTCCTCATTGCGCCTCTGTAAGACGCCGTCACTACATTTGGGAAAAGAGATGTCTTCCCGCAAAGTATCTAAAATATCCCCATAGTATTTCTCACAGGCCCAATATCCTACCAGATATTTATTCTCCATCGACAAAATCTGGGGATGATACAGCCCGTTCTCCTCAAAAGCAGGATTTGTAGCAGGACATAATTTCCGTTTTATCTTGGCCCCAATATGCTCCGGTTCTTCCCAAAGCCTGCCCAGGAGCGCACAAATTTCAGCCTCGGACGCCACCTTATAGGGCGGCAAATTCAAGTAATCAAGTTCCAATTCCCTGCCCGCAGGCATATTTGCCTGCAAAGCCTCGTTATGGAACCAAGAAGTATCCAGACGGGCATCTTTGCCCATATATTCCAATTTCCTGTATAGCGCATACTGCTGCAGTTGGTTGCCCAACCCGCCCATCGCCCTGACAATTACCATATGGCTCCCTCATTCTTACATGGTTTGCGATTATTCGTCTCTTATCCCCCTGGACATTGTATCATTTATCTTCCGCTCTGTCATTTATGAATTAATTTTGCTTTTCCATTGTATTCCTCTTAACTTTTCTTATGAAAATGATACAACCACAGATAACCCCCCGGACAGCATAAAAAGAGCCCCGCTTTTATCCGATACCCCACAGATAACCCTGCATATGCCCCGGAAACCTTCACGGCTTCTTTCAGCTCTTTATGGCAAATTGCCGTATACTCCCGGTATTCCCGCCTTTTTTTCGCCGGCAGGAAGGCTAGTTTCCCTGCCGTCAACATAATACCTACTATCAGAAGCGCACTTACCCTGGCGTCCAGCTCCCGGTTTATGCGCACCACCTCTTCCCTGGCCAGTTTCCAACAGGTAATCTGGTCCATATACCGGGGCGTAAAGTCACGGTTAATGGCTCCACCGGGATTCTGGAAATATCCGTAGCCCGGATAATCCACTTCTGCAATCCGCTTTATATGAGGGAGCATCTCTATCAACAAAAGCATATCCTCCCCGATAGCCAACCCTTCCCGGAAATGTACTTTTTCCAGGGCACTCCTGCGGTAAAGCTTACTCCAACAGCGGCTGTTACCCTTCAAAATGGCTTCCCGCAAATATTCCTCCCGGTGGTAAGTGCGACTATTGCCAGACGTCTTAGCCGTCAATGCCCTTTCCCACTCTGCCTCACTGCTCCATGGGAAAAAGCTGCATCCGGCCACATCACTGTCCGTCTTGTCCAGACACGCATGCAGCACTTGCAGCATATCCGGACGAAGCCTGTCATCCGCGTCCACAAAAGTAACCAGTTCCCCCACAGCTCTATCCATGGCCCTGTTCCGTGCCGCAGAAACCCCTTCATCCTCCATCGTAATGACACTTATATTAGCATACCCTGTCCGCAGCCTGTCACATACCGCCCCAGTAGCGTCCGTGGAACCATCGTTGACGATAATAACTTCAAGATTCCTGTAAGTCTGGTTCTCGATACTCTCTATACACTTTTCCAGATAATCCTGCCCATTATAGACAGGGACAATGACACTAATTAAAGGTAAATCACGGCCCATCATCTAACTCTCCATTAAACTATTCTCTATTTCAGCTCCTGTCGTGCCT
>CATLIP010000184.1 GCA_949957035.1 uncultured Lachnospiraceae bacterium | reverse complement strand
GAGAGGAAGGAATAGACATGAAACTGCTGATTGCCGACGATGAAGGATTGACACGGGAAGGCCTGATTTCTTCCATAGACTGGGAAAGCCTGGGAATCAGCCAGATCTTTCAGGCAGACGACGGGCTTCGTGCTTTGCATATTGCAAGGCTGCAGAAACCGGACGTCATCCTGTCAGATATCCGTATGCCAAGGCTCAACGGCATCGAAATGATCGAGAAATTGTCTTCGCTTTTGCCGGACACGGAAATTATTTTCATGAGCGGCTATTCCGATAAAGAATACTTAAAAGCCGCCATCCGTCTGAATGCCGTTGACTATGTTGAAAAGCCGCTGGATTTAGAAGCGGTCAGGGCGACTGTCGCAGAAGCCGTCAAGCGCCGCCAGCGCCTTTTACTTTCCCGGCAGAACGAAGACCTCCTGTCCATGGAAACCGCCTCTAACCTGGCGCTGCTTCTGACGAAGCCTTATAAGGATAATCAGGAGAAGATCGATGCCCTTGCGGGGGAGCTGTCCCTTCGTCTGGTTCCTGGCTGCAGCTTTATCACTTATATCGTCAAACTAAAGACCAATGAACCTATATCCGTGCTGATCAAGGAGGTGCGGGAGAATCTTGAGGATTTTCTCAAGAATTATCATCTGCGTTCTTTTTACATAAGAATGCATGATATCTATCATGTGTTCCATATTATGGGAAGCAATGCCCCGTCTTCGGTCGTGCTCTCTTCCATAGACATTTTTCTGAAAGAACAGTTCGGGCCTCTCGGTTCCTTTTTCATAAGCCGGGGGGAGGCTGCGTGCGGAATCACAAAAGTACACGCCTCATATACGTCTGCCGTGGTCGCCATGCAGAGCAGCTTCTTCTTTCCGGCCGGCTCCCTGCTTGACTCCAAGGATGTGGATACTTCTTCTTTGGTCGTGGAAGCGCCTGCAGACATTGAATCAGAGAACAAGATGTTTGCAGACTCGCTGGCAGCCAAAGATAAGGAGCGGTGCTTTCTTTTCCTTGGCAGCCTTCACGGGAAATACGACCGGAACTGCCATATGCTGTCCAACCAGGTCAAGGATATTTACTACAAGCTGTTCCAGATTCTGAGTGAAAGCCGCAAGAAGCTAAAGCTTCCCGCCAAGGCTTCGGACTCTATCTTAGGCGGAAGCATTATTGAGTTTCTGGAGAACTGTTTTACATATGAAGAACTTCACCTTGCCTTAAAAAAGGATACGGAGTTTTTGTTCCGGCAGATGGCTTCCCATGTTCCGGAGGATCACACGATTTTTATGATTAAGGATTATATTGCCAGACACTACGCAAGCGACCTTCTGTCCATCAAAGACATCAGCGCCCACGTAAATCTGTCCGCCTCCTACGTCTGCACATATTTCAAAGCGCAGACCGGGCAGACTTTGAACCAGTATCTTACGGAATACCGTATGGAAAAGGCCATGTCGCTTTTAGAGGACGCCAGATATCAGATCGCCGACATCTCCTACAAAGTAGGCTATACGAACGGAAATTATTTCAGCAAGAGCTTTAAGAAATTTACGGGGCTGACTCCTTCTAAATACCGGGAGAAAATGCTTGGATAAGGAGAATATCACTGATGAGACCATTTTTACCTGCCGGGCCGGGCAGACTCCGTCCACTAAGATATAACAACCTGCGGCTGCAGACCAAGCTGACCATTACCCACCTTGTCATCGTGACGCTCCCCATGGCCGCCATCATGCTGTTTTTCTTTTTTAGAATCTATGGCATGGTCGTATCCGATACCGTCCGAAACGAGCAGGAGACGGCTATACAGACTGCCCCCCTGATTGAAGCGTCGGTGTCTGACATCCTCTCTGCCCACTCGCGCCTTACCGAACACAACTTTTATCAAAAATTGCTGAACCCTGCCCGCACGGAATCCTTAGAAGAGCTTGCCGATACCAAAGAGGCCGGGGACTTTGAACAGAACATACAGAGACTGAAAGGCCAGGAACTAATCAAGGACATCCATCTTTATCTGGATATTCCTGACAGTGATCCCGTTTTCTCAAAAAGCTCCGTGCGCAGCGTCGCAGAACCTCTGGACCGCGCGCGCCGGACTTACTGGCATGGGATCTTCGCCGGCCTTCCGGCAAAGAATGGACTCTTCTGCCCTGCCTTTTATCTCAGCACCTATGAGACGGAATATTATGGGGACATCGCATATATTTCCAAAAGCAGGGCGGTCTATAACGGGGACTGGGTCACGGTCTTTCTTGCCATTTATTTTTCAAAAGACCGTCTGGACAATATCCTTAGGGACAACTTAAGTTCCAACAGCAGTGTGGCCTATCTGATTAACGAGCGGGAAAGCATTGTCGCCACAACGGACATTGCCTTGTCCGGAACCTACCATTTCAGCTACGGCACAGTACAGGATTCGGTCATGTCGTCTAATAACTTTATTACGAAAACCATTCTTGACGAGGAGGTTTACGCCGGATTCAACCGCATTAAGAACACCGACTGGTACATGGTAGTGGCGATCCCCTCAAAACCGCTGATTGCAAAGAGCCAGCTCTTTATGTGCGCGCTCCTGATGATCTATCTGGGATGTATCCTTGCAGCGTTCCTGATTGCCAATTTTCTCTCCCGCTCCATAACCAACCGGCTCTCTACCGTCATTAACCAGATGACCCTCTGCCGCCAGGATCTTCCGGTGGCTCTTCCGGATTCCAATGTCCAGGACGAGATTGGCGAACTGGTGGATTCTTATAATTATATGACCCATATGATACATGACTTGGTGGAGGAACGGGCGAAGGCGGCGGAGGATCTGAGGATTGCGGAATTCCATTCCCTGCAGGCCCAGATGAACCCGCATTTTCTCTACAACACCATGGACATGATCAACTGGCTGTCCCAGCAGGGACGGTCCCATGAGGTATCCGTTGCCATCCAGAATCTTTCCAGATGCTAGAAACTGACCTTGAGCCGCAAACAGTCGTGGAGTACGATTCAGGATGAACTGGAGCATGTGACGATCTATGTAACGCTCCAGAATATGCGTTTTGACGATAATATTGATTTCATTGTGGACATGCCGGACGAGCTGATGGAGCATGCGATTCCCAAGCTGACGTTCCAGCCTGTCGTGGAGAATTCCATTCTTCACGGAATCATGGAAAAAGAAGAAAAGAAGGGAACCATCGTCCTGACCGGATGGCAGGAGGAACACGGCATTGTGATCCTGATCTCGGACGACGGTATCGGAATTGCGCCTGAGGAACTGAAAAACATCCTTTCCGAGAAGAAAGCCATGCCCAAACGTTCCGGCTCCAGCATTGCCGTATATAATACCCACCGAAGAATGCAGCTGATGTATGGGGCGGAATATGGGCTGAAATACAGCAGTACCCTTGGAAGCGGTACGGAAGTGGAGATACGGATTCCCTGACGGCTTGAAAGAAAAGGAAGAATCCCACCTGATCCTGTGGGATTCTTCGACCCTATTGCATTCTCTCTTTTTATTCCGGGTACAGGCATGTGACCCCGGCTTCCTCCAATGCCCGAAGCCATTCTTCTTCCGGCTTTTTATCTGTCACCACAGACGTGATATCCCTGAGAAATCCCACTGCCGTAAACGCCGTCTTCCCAAACTTGCTTGCGTCCACAGCCAGGATCTTCTCCTTTGCCGACAGCAGCATAGTCTTTTTGTTATTGGCATGCAGCTCGTCCGAGTCCGTAAATCCGGCATGCAGGTCAAATCCCTTGCAGGATACGAACGCCTTGTCTGCATGGTACATCTGAAGCATCCTGTCCGTCTGCGGGCCTACCAGCGCAAAAGATCCCTCCCTGGACGCCCCTCCGGTGGAGAATACCTTCCAGTCCGGCTTGTCCAGCAGTTCAATCACGATCTCAATGGAATTCGTGATTACAGTCAAGTTCTTCTTATCCTTCAATGCTTTCGCAATGTACACCGCCGTAGAGCTTGCGTCCAGTATAATGCTCTCCCCGTCCGCCACCATGCCCTCCACCAGCTTCGCAATACGCTGCTTCTCGATTACGTTCCGGTTCTTCCGGACATTGAAGGGAAGGTCTATGGAAGAATTCTCATTAATGACCGCCCCTCCGTAGCTCTTGACTGCGAAGCCCTCATTGACCAGCTTCTCCAGATCCTTGCGGATCGTCTCTTCCGACACGCCGTAGAACTGGCTCAGCTCGCTTACCACCACCCGGCGTTCCAGCTGCAGCTTTTCCAATATCTCATTTCTTCTCTCTATTGCCAGCATATCAACCATTCTCCTTACATCTTACATAGGTAATCTACTTATCTGACACAGATATTATACATCCAAACCTCTCAAAAGAAAATCCCCCAAAAAAAAGAACCGGTCAGGAAACCCCATATCCGGGCTTTACATTGCCCGGAAACAGTTTCTCCCAACCGTCCCTTTTTTGCCATAACTGACAACCAGAAAATCCCTCTATAATATCGCCTCGCGGATCTGTGCGTCTGGATGTGCAATCACGGAGGAATCCAGATACATCCCATCCTTCGCCGCCGCAGATTTTGCCCGCGCAATCGCCGCTTCCACCGCCGCCACTTCACCAGTGAGCATCAGATATGATTTGCCGCACATCCCCCGGGCTACCCGCAGTTCGATCAGATCAACGATCGCCGTCTTGGCGGCCTCGTCCGCCGCCACGATAATGGAAGCCGCGTCATAAGTCTCCATGATCCCAAGGGCGGACACATCTTCAATCTCTGTTGCCCCATAGATAGCCGGAAAAATGGACTTATGGGGGTTCCCGAGTACGAAGCTGTTGATCAGGTGCATGCCATGCTGCGTCCTGGCAGTCTCCACCGCCGCATTCACGGCGCTTAAATCACCTGAAATAATCACAATATATTTTCCCGGACATACGGTCTGTGCTTCGATGATACTGACTTCAGAGGTCTTTACCATGGCGTCCGCCGCCACGACGCCCGCTGAAACAGTCTTATATTCTACCATTCCAATTGCCTTACTCATTTCCCTGCACGTCCTTCCTGCGTTTCTATT
>CATLIP010000183.1 GCA_949957035.1 uncultured Lachnospiraceae bacterium | reverse complement strand
GAGTTCAAGGGCTTTTTGACATCAAGTTTGACTTAAAAAGCAACAAAGAATGATAACGTTTCCGTTGTGAAAATTTAATATTTTTTTAATTGCATGTTCCATAAATGAGAAGTAGAATGAATAAAGTATAGAGTAATGCATTCAACAGAGGAAAGAGAGGATGAATATGGAACAGCAATACAGGCAGGTTCCCCCGACGGCGCCGGAGAATTATGGAAAGCGTATCTGGTATCTATGGGGGCCGATTGTGATAAAATGGGCAGTTGCATTTGCAGTAAATATGATTGCCGTTGGAGTATTGAGTATGGTCTACATGATGGCGGACCAGGATGCCGTCATGATAGCTGCTCAGAGCGAAGAGAAGATGATGGAGTTGTCTGAGAACATCATGGAGCAATATCTAAAGGCTACCACATTGATTGAAGGTGTTGCGGCATTGATTACAATTCCCATTATGCTTGTACTCTTTCATGCCGATCGGGTGAAGGAGAGAAAGAGAGGGTTTATTCCCAACAAGAAAGCTGCTCTCTGGAAATATCCTGCAGGAGTACTTATGGCGCTGGCGTTAAGCCTTGGACTTAATAATCTGATTATTATTGGGAATTTGTCGGATATGAGCGAATCCTATCAGGCGACTATGGAAGCATTCTATTCTTCGCCCCTTGTTATCCAGATAGTTGTGTTGGCTGTCATGATACCTGTGAGTGAAGAGCTGGTGTTTAGAGGGTTGCTTTTTGGGCGGCTGCGTGAGAGAGCTCCTTATATGCAGGCGGCATTGTATTCTGCTGTGGTGTTCGGACTGATGCATGGGAATATGATTCAGATGCTCTATGGCTTCATTTTGGGCATGATGCTGGCATACCTCTATGAAAAATATGGTTCTATTAAGGCGCCGATTGCGGCGCATATGGCCATGAATCTGCTGTCTGTATTGGCGACGGAGTTTGGACTTCTTGACTGGCTGACAGAAGATACCATGAGGATTGGACTTGTAACCGTTGCCTGTGCATTTGTCGCCTCCACCATGTTTGTACTGGTTCAGAGAATTGAAGAGAGGCCGCAGATGCCTGACACATCTGTGGGTAAGGAGAATAGGGTTCAACACTGTACCATGGATGGCGAATAATTTAAGTTTGTGAATTTTGGAAACTTCAACAGCATAAAAAAAGTCTGGTATTTCTATAAATATCAGACTTTTTAAATTAAATTTCGATATTATCTAATTATCTGACAATTACGATGAAATTTCCTATTTACAAATGGTGTAAAAAGTAGTATAGTAAGAAAAACTGAAGAAAGGGCTGAATATATGAATGCACAGATTGTAAATAGTCATGAAGGCCTGTATCGTCCACAGTTTGAGCATGATAACTGTGGAATTGGTGCGGTCGTCAATATCAAGGGGCGTAAGAGTCACAGTACTGTGATGGATGCCTTGAAGATAGTAGAGAATTTAGAGCATAGAGCCGGCAAGGATGCCGAAGGTAAGACAGGTGATGGAGTTGGAATCTTGTTGCAGATTTCACACAGGTTTTTTTCCAAAGTCTGTAAACCTCTCGGCATCTTTTTAGGTTCAGAAAGAGATTATGGAGTGGGAATGTTTTTCTTTCCCCAGGATGAATTAAAGAAGAATCAGGCGAAAAAGATTTTTGAGGTGATTGTCAGGAAGGAAGGAATGGATTTTCTGGGATGGCGTGAGGTCCCGGTCAGGGCAGAAGTCTTAGGAAGCCGGGCGGCAGCCTGTATGCCCTGTATTCTTCAGGGATTTATTGAGCGTCCAGAGAAGATTGCTCAGGGGATTGATTTTGACAGGCGGCTTTATGTGGTGCGCAGAATCTTTGAACAGAGCAGTGACGATACCTATGTAGCGTCGTTGTCAAGCAGGACCATTGCATACAAGGGAATGTTTCTGGTGGGGCAGCTTCGTCCGTTTTTTGAGGACCTGCAGGATGCGGATTATGAATCGGCCATCGCGTTGGTACATTCCCGTTTCAGCACGAATACCAATCCCAGTTGGGAGCGTGCGCATCCTAACCGATTTATCGTACATAACGGAGAGATTAATACGATTCGGGGAAATGCAGATAAGATGCAGGCAAGGGAAGAGAATATGGAATCTGAGTATTTGCGGGGGGAGCTTCACAAGGTGCTGCCTGCTATCAACAGCTCCGGCTCCGATTCTGCAATGTTAGATAATGCCATTGAATTTATGGTCATGAGCGGGATGGATCTGCCGCTGGCGGTGATGATTGCCATTCCGGAACCGTGGGCCAGCGCAAAGACCATGTCGCAGAGGAAAAAGGATTTCTACCAGTATTACGCCACAATGATGGAGCCATGGGACGGACCGGCCTCCATACTGTTTTGCGACGGGGACTGTATGGGCGCTGTTCTTGACCGGAATGGGCTTCGGCCTTCCAGATACTATATTACGGATGACGATACGCTGATTCTATCCTCGGAGGTGGGAGTCCTTGACATTGATCCACGAAAGATTGTGGTGAAGGAGCGCCTCCATCCTGGAAAGATGCTATTGGTGGATACGGTTCAGGGTAAGGTGATTGACGATGATGAGCTGAAAGAAATCTATGCCTGCAGACAGCCCTATGGAGAGTGGCTGGACAGTAATCTGATTGAGCTTACCAGCCTGAAGATACCTAACCGGAAGGTTCCCTCCTATACAGCAGAGGAATGTAAGCGTCTCCAGAAGGCCTTCGGCTATTCCTATGAGGAAGTAAAGACTTCGATTTTAACTATGGCGCTGAACGGTTCGGAAGGGACGGCGGCAATGGGAATCGACGCGCCGCTGTCGGTGCTGTCAGAGAAGCATCAGGATTTGTTCGGATATTTTAAACAGCTCTTTGCTCAGGTTACGAACCCGCCCATTGACGCCATCCGGGAAGCGGTTGTGACGTCTACAACTGTTTATATCGGTGCGGACGGGAATCTTCTTGAAGAAAAGGAAGAAAATTGCAGGATGTTGAAGGTGGATAACCCGATTCTGACCAATACGGACCTTCTGAAAATTAAGAATATGAAGAAGCCGGGATTTCGTCCTGTCGAGATTCCTATCGTATATTATAAGAACTCCGGCCTTAAGAAGGCCATTGACTATCTGTTTATCGAAGTGGACCGGGCCATCCGGGAAGGAGCCAATATACTGATTCTTACAGACAGGGGTGTGGACGAGTACCATGTGGCCATGCCGTCCCTTTTGGCCTTATCGGGGCTGCAGCAGCATTTGGTGCGGACGAAGAAGAGAACGTCTGTGGCAATCATTCTGGAGACAGGAGAGCCAAGGGAGGTCCACCATTTTGCAACCCTTTTGGGTTATGGGGCCTGTGCTGTCAATCCTTACCTCGCACATGAATCTATCCGTCACCTGATTGAGACGAATATGCTCAAAAAGGACTACTATGCGGCTGTGGATGATTATAACCATGCCGTCCTTTCCGGGATTGTGAAGATTGCTTCGAAGATGGGAATCTCAACCATCCAGTCTTACCAGGGAGCGAAGATTTTTGAGGCTGTTGGATTAAAGGAAGAATTTATCCAGAAATATTTCACAGATACCGTAAGCCGGGTGGGAGGTATCGGGATGGAGGAGATTGCGGCAGATTATGTGGCTCGTCATTCTCAGGCATTCGATCCCTTAGGGCTTGAGGCAGACATGACCCTTGACAGCATCGGACAGCACAAGTTAAAGAGCGGAGGGGAGAGACATCTCTATAATCCTCAGACCATCCATATGCTTCAGCAGGCCACTAGACGGGGCGACTATGAGATGTTCCGAAAATATACGGAGATGGTCAATGCAGAAGGCGAGCATATCAACCTGCGGGGACAGTTGGAGTTTAACTATCCGAAGAAGGGAGTGCCTCTTGAGGAAGTGGAGAGTGTGGATGCAATTGTAACCAGGTTTAAAACAGGGGCTATGTCCTATGGTTCTATATCTAAGGAAGCTCATGAGACGCTGGCTATTGCCATGAACCGCCTTGGGGGTAAGTCAAACAGCGGAGAAGGCGGGGAAGAGATTGAACGTCTGGACAGCGACAGATGCTCGGCCATTAAGCAGGTGGCCTCCGGACGGTTTGGCGTGACCAGCCGTTATCTAGTGAGCGCTAAAGAGATTCAGATTAAGATGGCCCAGGGAGCTAAGCCGGGAGAGGGCGGACATCTTCCGGGCGGAAAGGTGTATCCCTGGATTGCAAATACCCGCCATTCCACTCCTGGAGTGAGTCTGATTTCTCCGCCGCCTCACCATGATATCTATTCTATTGAGGATTTGGCACAGTTGATTTATGACTGTAAAAATGCCAATAAGGATGCAAGGATTTCGGTGAAGCTGGTGTCAGAGGCGGGCGTGGGAACCGTCGCCGCAGGCGTGGCCAAAGCAGGGGCAGGATTGATTTTGATTTCCGGGTATGACGGAGGGACCGGCGCGGCGCCTAGAAGCTCCATTCACAATGCGGGACTTCCATGGGAGCTTGGTCTTGCGGAGACCCATCAAACCTTGATTCAGAACGGTCTGCGCGAGCGTGTGCGTCTGGAAACGGACGGTAAGCTGATGAGCGGGCGCGACATTGCCATTGCCGCCATTCTTGGGGCAGAGGAATTTGGATTTGCTACGGCGCCCCTGATTACCATGGGCTGTGTGATGATGCGAGTGTGCAATCTGGATACCTGTCCGGTGGGAGTGGCCACACAGAATCCGAAGCTTCGGAAGCGTTTTACGGGTAAGCCGGAGTATGTGGTGAACTTTATGCGGTTTATGGCAGAGAATCTGAGGGAATATATGGCAAGACTGGGGGTACGGACCATTGATGAGCTGGTTGGGCGTACAGACCTTTTGAGGGTGAAGGAAAAAGCCACGTCCGCTCGGGCGGCAACACTGAATCTGGAGCGGATTCTCTACAATCCCTATGAAGGAAGCAAGGCTTACGTAACATTTAACCCTAAGAAGGTGTATGATTTTGAGCTGGAAAAGACCTTGGATGAGAGAGTTTTGGTTAAGCAGCTGCGTCCGTCCTTGAAAAAAGGGCAGAAGCGCAGTATTGAGGTAGATGTGACCAATACGGACCGGACATTCGGGACGATTTTTGGGTCTGAGATTACCAGGCGGTATCCGGAAGGGCTGTCGGAGGACAG
>CATLIP010000182.1 GCA_949957035.1 uncultured Lachnospiraceae bacterium | reverse complement strand
TAAGAGCCGACCGCTTCAAACATGCTGGAAAGGCTTCTCTTTTTTCCCTTTACATGTCCCGCCAGCATGGGGCCGCCGCTGACAAAAATCGTCGGGATATTCAGCCTGGCCGCCGCCATCAAAAGCCCCGGCACATTCTTATCGCAGTTCGGCACCATGACCAATGCGTCAAACTGGTGGGCAATGGCCATAGCCTCTGTGGAATCCGCAATCAAATCTCTGGTTACCAGCGAATATTTCATACCCAGATGTCCCATGGCAATCCCGTCGCACACCGCGATTGCAGGGAATACTATCGGCGTTCCCCCCGCCATGGCAACTCCCTGTTTTACTGCGTTTACAATCTTATCCAGATTCATATGGCCCGGAACAATCTCATTATAAGAGCTGACAATTCCTACCAACGGACGCTCCATCTCCTGGGGCGTAAGCCCTAACGCATTGAATAAAGATCTGTGGGGCGCCTGCTGCTTTCCCTTTGTAACTGTATCACTTCTCATAGTATCCCTCCTACTCAATATATCCGGCAATCAAATCACCCATCTTTTCTGTTCCAATCTGCTGTTTCCCTTCTGACATAATATCAACGGTCCGGTATCCTTCCGCCAGAACCCTCCCGACTGCCTGCTCTATTGCATCCGCCTCTTTATCTAAATCAAAGCTGAACTTAAGCATCATTGCCGCAGACAATATGGTCGCAATGGGATTGGCAATACCTTTGCCCGCAATATCCGGCGCGGATCCGCCGCTTGGCTCATAAAGCCCGAACTTCGTCTCATTCAGACTGGCGCTTGCAAGCATCCCGATAGAGCCTGTCACCATGCTTGCCTCATCAGACAGAATATCGCCAAACATATTCTCCGTCAGTATCACATCAAACTGTTTCGGGTCTTTCACCAACTGCATGGCGCAATTATCCACAAGCATGTGCTCTAACGTAACCTCCGGATACCCGGCCGCCACTTCCTCCACAACCTTTCTCCAAAGCCTTGAAGAATCCAGCACATTGGCCTTATCCACGCTGGTAACTTTCTTCCTGCGCTTCATTGCAATATCAAATCCCCGCTTCGCAATCCTGCGTATCTCGTTCTCGTTATATGTAAGGGAATCGTATGCCGTCATGACGCCGTCTTCTTCCACAGTCTTACGCTCTCCAAAATACAGGCCGCCCGTCAGCTCCCGCATAATCATCATGTCGAAACCGCCTTTAGTAATCTCTTCTTTCAACGGACATGCGCCCTTCAATTCATCATAAAGAATGGCCGGCCTTAAGTTAGCAAAAAGATTCAGCTCCTTACGGATTCGAAGCAGTCCTGCCTCAGGCCTCTTAGACGGTTCTAACTGATACCAGGGCGACGTCTTCGCATCCCCGCCAATCGAGCCCATCAATACCGCGTCACAGCTTTTTGCAGCCGCGACCGTCTCCTCCGTCAATGGAACTCCATGTACATCAATGGACGCGCCCCCCATTAGAAGCTGCGTATAGTCAAAGGTATGCCCATAGGTCTTCGCGACCTGATTCAGCACCTTCATGGCTTCCGTCACAATCTCCGGTCCAATCCCGTCTCCCTTAATCACTCCGATTTTCAGATTCATAGTCCTCTTCCTTCCTAAATATCAATGGCAAAACTTTATCCTTTATAATATCCTATTTTAATGTAGGTTTCAAGACTTTAATTCGTCAAATTGCCTCTTCTGTGTCGATTCCTGTAGTTTTCACGGTTTTTTACGGATTGTGGAAATGATTTCCTGTACAATATTTATTAAAAAATCCCATATAAAAAACCTTCCATGATCGCATTACCGCGCCATGAAAGGTCTTTCCTCAGAACATCCTTCCCTAAAACAAGCCTGTCTTCGGGGATTTAGTTGAACCATCAGTTGGTTTTGTACTGTTTGGCTTTGTATTAACAGCCTTCACAAATGCCACCGGTGACAACTCTGTAAAATATGCCTTCACATAATTATCACGAACTGCCATAGGATCAATCACTTCCCAATATCCATCTTCGGTCCAATGAAGTACATAGACACTATCGCCTTCCACTATACCAGTTACATTGAACTCAATCGTAACCGGTAAAGTTTCAGATTTTACATCTATTGGGCCGATCAATTTCAGCTCTGTTCCTTCTTTGTAACGATTTCCAAGAATCTGTCTCAATCCTGCCTGCGTATCAATCTTGCTGTATCCTGCAGGAATCTTTCCCCCAAAATACGCGCTTGGATTCAGGTTGGAAATTTTTACACCCTTTGTACTGGAAGATACGCCAAGTACAGTATTGGAACTTGTGGCAGAAGAACTGCTTCCCGTAGAAGCGCTGCTTCCTACAGAAGCGCTGCTTCCAACAGAAGGAGTGCTGCCCGGCTTCTTGTCTCCTGACCCTGTGTCCGGACTTCCGGCAGCAAAGCTTACCATGCCCATACTAAGGGTTAATCCTAAAACAAGCCCTAAGGAAACAGCTTTTTTCCATAATTTAACCATCGGATTTCCCTCCTTTCTTTTGTTATTCTTTATATTAAAACCTTTAGAAAAGGTTCTAATATCATTCATCCGCCGGAGTATAGAAGTTCTCCACAACCATCCTTTTGAGCGCCTCTTCGTCTGCATAGAACTCCTCATGAATCTCGCCCTGGATTCGTTTCCCCTCAACCGACATAATCGAATCTTCAAAATTCAGCCCCTCCAAATAAAAAGGAAGCGCCAATAACTCTATTTTCCCGATATCTGTTGTCATATTGTCATCCAAAATCGAGTAAAGCTCAAACAAAAGCCCCGGGTCTTCCTTCGCCTTCTTCTTCACAGCCTTAATATATTCTTTAATATATACCTTCTGTCTTTCTGCTCTCTCCTCACAGCTAGCATAAGTATGAATATCGCGCACATGAAGATATTCAAAACATCTCTCTCCCATCAGGTGAACTGTATTTCCCGGTGCAAACATGGGGCTTAGCTTCTGAAGCTCCACATCCACATGTTCGGAATCCATCTGAAGCGTCACGCCTCCCACGGCATCATTTAACACCGGAACCGCGTTGAAATTAATCGCGCAATACCGGTGAATCGGAATATCTAATAGAAGTGTAGAGATAAGGTCTGCCGTCTTCTTACAACTGTCATCCCCATCCTCTCCATATGCATATTGCAACGTAAGCTGCATGGTACGTTTCGTAAAAAAATTGCCCTTCGAATCATAAACATTAATCGGCATCATCAAATCCCGGGGGATATTCAGAATCTTAATCTTACGTGTCTTTGAATCCAAACTAACCAGAAAAATAGCGTCCGACTGCCCCCGGTCTCCCGGGAGCACATCCTGATCCAGTGCGTTCGTATGGTCAATTCCTAAGCAAAGGATATTGATTAAATCTTCATTATATCTGTAATGCTTCCCCTCATAACGGACAGGACGCACTTCTCCCTCTATGGCCTTGTCCATCTTCAAGAGGGCGGACGTATCGGATAATATATACAGAAGGATTCCGGAAATTATCACTGCTCCTGCCAACAGCAGGACATAATTCCTTTTTCTATGACTCTTCTTCATCCCGTACACCTACAATAAGCCAGCGATTCTCCGGCTGGTCGCCGATACACGTAGACAAAGTAATCATGGAATCCTTCTCCGTTGGAGCAAACTCCTCATTAAAATGAGCCGGCTGCTGTCCAAAATTCTTAATATCCGTTATAAACTGTGCCCTTCCCTCCAACGTATCAAAGTTGTAACTTAGGGGAAGATATCTGTCATCAAACACTACCGCCGCATACACATGATATTTGATTGCCTGATCCGGCAGATAGATGTCAATCTCCGAATTTTCTTTAAAAAACGCCTCGTCATCATAGCTGTGAAGACTTCCAAACATCGTCCCGTCATTCATGTCATGTCCGTAGATAATGGTATTAATCTCCCGGAAATCCCGGCTATTGATATTTTCTGTATAAATCGCTCCCGGAAGTCCTTCTGTCTTTTCAATCGTCATGTTTAGATAATCAACACTCCCATCTTCACTCTGAAGAATCGGATAAGCAACCTTAGTTCCGGGTATCTCTATGTATGCATAAACATCTTCGTTAATAGCCTTAAGTTCGTCAAAATCAACCGGGATATCTACCTTCTTCTTTTTTTCTTCATCAAGATTCAGTTCCTGACTGGCCTGCCTTCCATCCTTGGCGCTCCCGGCGTATAAGATTCCTCCTACTATTGCAACCGCTGCAACAACTACCGCTGCAATCCCTATCTTCACGTACTTTTCCACGGCACTTCTCCTCGTTCATTTATCTTGTTCTATAAGATTATAATCTTATAAAGATTATTTGTCAACACCTTTAAAGATTTATTTTTATACACAAACTATTGTTAAAATAACCTTGAAAGGGTGTGATATCTTGAAAAATCTGAAATTGCTACGAAACCAGAGAGGATTAAGCCAGCAGAAATTGGCTGATATATTGCACATCAGCCAACAGTCTGTCTATAAGTATGAAAATGACATAACATCTCCGGATATTGAGACACTAAAGAATATTGCAGATTTTTTTGAAACATCAATTGACTATGTTGTTGGTTATACGGAGCTTCCACACAAGATTGAACCGACCATCAAATTATCCTTAAATCAGGATGAGGCAAAACTCATTGAAAAATACCAGAACCTTTCACCCAAACGCCGTTCTGTCATACAATCCGTAATCGACAGCTATTCTGAGAATTACTGAGTATATTTCCTGAAAACCTGCACACACTAAAAGCGGGGTGATATAATGACTTTTCAGGACGAATTTCCGATTGGTTTTACCATGTCTTTAGCGCAGCACACCGATATACTGACGCAGTTCGCCTCCCTTTCTCCGGACGAACAACAGAGGATTGTGGATGGCTCACGACAGGTAAAGAGCCGCAAAGAGATGCAGAACTATGTGGAGAATATGTTTCAGGGATAAGGCGTCATGCCTTATCCCTTCTTCTTACCTTTTTGGTACTTGAGAGCCTCCGGGTCCTTTATCTGCTCTATCCTCATCCATTCCTTGGTGGCATCGTCCCTCTTTACTTCTGACTGATGTTGGTACAAAAATCTTACCAGCTCATAACAACTCACCCAGATTTCATGATTTCCCTCCCTTTGTGACTCGTCAAAAATTAACTGCAATCCAAAGTGGAGATGGTATTCGTCAATATTATTCACATTCTCTTCCTTACTGTAACCGGTTCTTCCAATATAACCAATCACATCCCCGGCC
>CATLIP010000181.1 GCA_949957035.1 uncultured Lachnospiraceae bacterium | reverse complement strand
TTATGCCCCGCAGGGATGGGCGAGCGATGATTCTGACGCGGTGGAGCGTCTGAAAATACAGTACGGCACGTCTTTTTGCTATCCGATCAGCAGTATCGGCAGCCATGTGTCTGTTGCGCCGAATCATCAGGTGTTCCGTAACACACCGCTGCATACCCGGGCAAATGTGGCTTATTTCGGGACTTTCGGATATGAGCTGGATTTGAATAAGCTGACGGAAGAAGAGCAGGAGGCTGTGAAGGGGCAGATTGCATTTATGAAGGAATACAGGGAGCTTCTGCAGTTTGGCAGATTTTACAGGCTGGTCAGTCCGTTTGAGGGAAATATTACCTGCTGGATGGTGGTTAATGATGAGCAGACGGAAGCGGTTGTGGGATGGTACCGTACTTTGAGCCATGTGAATATGCCGTATACCAGGGTGCGTCTTTGCGGGCTGAATCCGGATTTCTGTTATGCGGAACAGGGCGCCGAGAGGGTTTATTATGGGGATGAATTGATGAATATCGGGCTTATTACGTCTGACGGCATGTCCGGGCAGGTGGAGGAGCTGACTGGGGAGTATGGAGATTTTGACTCCAGGCTTTATGTCCTTAGGGCGGTGCAGTAAGGTAGGTGTGAGGCAGAGAGGGATGAAGAAAGGTTACCGTCTGCTAAGTATGTGTAGATTAGGAGGTAAAATGCATGGAAACCAGTAAAAATTCGTTTATCAAACGCTGTGTTATGATGATAACGGGGATTTTGTTTATCGGTATATGTGTAGGGGCGTACAGGCTCAGCGCCTTTGGAGTGGATGCATTTACCTGCATGAATTTGGGAATCAGCGGATTTATCCATATGTCTTTTGGAACATGGCAGTTGATTATGAATGCAGGAATCCTTGTACTGGTATTTTTTACGGTACGCCATTGCATTGGGGCGGGAACGATTGTAAATATGGTAGGCGTGGGATATATGGCAGACTTTATCTGCTGGCTGTTTCAGGATGTGATGAAGATAGAGATGGTTTTGCCATTAAGGATTGCGGCGCTTTTCATTGGCTGCCTGTTTGCAGGGTTAGGAGTTTCTTTTTATATGGTGGCTGAGATGGGGATTGCCCCTTATGACAGCGTGGCGTTGATTATTGAAAAATGGACTCGCGGAAAGATTCCGTTCCAGTATGCAAGGGTGGTCAGCGATGTTACCGTGGTGATTGTCGGCGTTGTGTTCTGTCTGTTGTCAGGCGGGGAGCTCAGACTGATTATTGGAATTGGGACAATCTGTAATGCTTTATTTAACGGGCCTCTGATTCAGTTCTGCAGGGTTCATTTGGCGCTTCCGATTATGGAGGGGCGGAAGAACGGATAGAGACAGAATATACATTCGACCTACGAAATGGAATACTTGGAAGCGATTTCTTGTTCATATTGTATATTTCCATCTTTGGAAAATTATGATATCATCGTTTTTGAAAAGGAGAGGTTGTTATGAGCAAAATGATTGTAGTATTTCAGAATCCGGACGACATCTTAGAGTTTGTGCAGAAGGTGGAAAAATATCCATATAATATGGATATGAAACGCGGCAAGTATGTAGTTGATGCAAAATCTCTGTTAGGGCTGATGAATTTAGGCTTCCATAAGGAGATTGAGCTGGCAGTTTACGAAGAAAAGTGCGATGATCTCCGTAAAGATATAGAAGAATTTATTGCTGCGTAAATGTAATTTGGTACTTGTATAAGGGGACTCCCCGTCGTATAATATGCGATGGAGGAGTCTTTGTTATGAGTAAACTTACAAAAGCAGACAGGAGCGGTTATCTCTTCGATAACAGAGCTCTTGTAGCCTTGATTATACCGCTTATCGTGGAGCAGCTTCTTGCAGTGCTTGTTGGTATGGCGGATTCTATTATGATTGCCAGTGTAGGTGAGGCGGCTGTGTCGGGTGTATCGCTGGTGGATCAGGTTATGGTTCTGCTTATCAATATTTTCGCGGCGTTAGCCACAGGCGGCGCCGTTGTAGCGGGACAGTATCTTGGCCACAGGAAGCAGGACGCAGCATGCGAATCTGCGACGCAGCTTGTCTGGTTTATCACGATTTGTGCCGTTGTCATTACGGCGTTGGTATATGGGGGAAAGGACCTGATTCTGCATGGAGTGTTCGGGCAGATTGAACCGGATGTTATGCGCCATGCGGATATTTACCTGATGATTGTGACCTTGGCGATACCCTTTATGGCATTGTATAACGCAGGGGCGGCGGTATTCCGGGCAATGGGGAATTCTAAAGTATCTATGCAGATATCTATTATTATGAATGTGATTAACGTTGCGGGAAATGCAATCCTGATTTATGGGTTTCATAGAGGAACAGAAGGCGTTGCAATTCCGACTCTGGTATCTAGGATTGTGGCAGCGGTGATTATCATTATTCTTCTCTGCGATGAGAAACAGACATTACATATAAAACGTACTTGGCGGTATCGAGTGGACTGGTCTCATGTGAAGAAGATTTTGAGGGTGGGTGTGCCAAACGGACTGGAAAACAGCATGTTTCAGCTTGGAAAGATTCTGGTTTTGAGCTTGGTTTCGACTTTTGGCACTTATGCCATCGCTGCAAATGCGGTGGGAAATTCCATTGCGTTGTTCCAGATTCTTCCGGGCATGGCGATTAATCTTGCAGTAACGACGGTTATTGCAAGATGTGTGGGCGCAGGGGATTATGAACAGGTGAAATATTACAATAAAAAATTGCTGGTTATTACGCATATCGGTACGGCTGCCATGGCATTTGGCGTGTTTTCGATTCTTCCTTTGATACTTAAGGCATACCACCTGTCAGACGTTACGGCGGAAGCGACAAGGCAGATTATTTATTTCCACGGAATTAGCGCGGTTGTCATATGGCCTTTGTCATTCACCCTTCCGTCAACCTTCCGGGCTTCCGGGGATGCCAGGGCGTGTATGATTATTTCCATGGCGTCTATGTGGCTGTTCAGGATTGTATTTAGCTATGTGCTTGGCGAGTATATGGGCATGGGTGTATTCGGCGTGTGGGTGGCTATGGTAATCGACTGGGTATTCCGGGCTATATGCTTTGGTATACGGTATTTTAGAGGAGGCTGGAAGAAGCAGGCGTTGGTGTGAGTAAGTCGGAATCTAAGCTGATGGAGAGGCAGATGATATTCGATTGTTTTGGAAAACTGTAATTTATTTCAAGTAAAACTTATTTTTTTTACTTGACAATCATAAGAAATAAAGTATAATTCTTAGTAGAAAGCATTTATTTGTTTTTGGCAGTGGACTGATATGTGGAGGCGAAGATGAAAAATGATAACGGCTTTTTCCCCGATGTAGATAGTTCAGGGGATTCCTCGGATTTTTCGATGGAAGTCTTATATGAGGACTCATTCGAAGACAGGCCTCTTGATGACGATTACTCTTGGGATGATGATGCTCATGAGCATAGACACAGACATAAGCACAAACACAGTAAGCATAAAAAGCATCGTTCCTCGAAGAGATGGAAGAAGGTTTTGTTAGGTCTGATAGCGATTATAGTGGTCGGTATTGCAGGACTGACAGGCGGCTTCTTTTATTTGCGCGCACAGGGCGAGAAGAATCTTAAGACGAACGTTGCTGCAGCAGGAGATTCGGCAGAAGCACAGGAAGGACTCTACATTACATACAATGATAAGAAGTATCAGTATAATGAAGATGTGATTAATTTCCTTTGTCTGGGAATTGCTAAGGACGTACCCATTGAAGAGAAGACCGCAATCGCCGGACTAGAGAGCGGCGGGGAGGGATTCGCGGATGCGGTAATTTTGGTCAGCCTTAATATTGCAAGCGGTAAGATTAAAATCTTTGCAATTCCGAGAGACACAATCGTTCCGGTTAAGGTTGTTGATTCCGCCGGATATTTTGTGAGAACCGAGAATATACAGCTCACCGCGCAGCACGCATATGGGCAGACGGCTACAGAAGGGGCAGAGCTCATGGTAGATGCGGTCTCGAATCTGCTCTACAAAGTGCCGATTCAGAGATACTGCTCCATTAATCTGGCGGCGATTCCGATTATGAATGATGCAATCGGCGGTGTGGATGTGCAGGTGCTTGAGGATATTTCTGGACCGACAGGGAACTACCGCGCAGGAGAGACGATTCATTTGGAAGGCGAGATGGCAAGAGATTATGTTCAGCAGAGAGATACGAACGTATATGGAAGCAGCTTGAACCGTCTTGAGCGTGAGAAGCAATATATTACTAATTATTTTGCAACCGCAAAGGAAGCTGTAAAGAATGATATGTCGCTTCCGCTCACCCTATACCAGAATCTTCAGCCGAATATGTGCACTAACATTACGGTGGAGGATATTGCCTATCTGGTGCCGGAATTATTGAAGATATCTCTTAGCGGAGAGGATATGATGACGATTCCGGGAGAGGCTACATGGGGTGAATATTTAGAATATCATGTGAATGAAGAACAGTTGAAAGACTTAGTAATTAATAATTTTTACAAAGAGATTCCATAATAGGGTTGATTATGGAGAAGAAACATAGTAAGATAAGTTATGGAGGAGAGACCAATGGACCAAGATAAGGAGCGGAAGAAATCTTCCGGCAATTCGAAACTGATTATTATTCTGGCAGTTGTATTAGTACTTTTGGCGGGATGTGGAGTTGGCTTCTACATGTATACGTCCAAAGAAAAAGCTAAGGCGGCTGCGGAAGAAGCGAAGAAGGCTGACCCTGAGAAGACACAGGAACAGTATGAGAAGCTGAAGGAGCAGGCTACGGTAGAGGAGGATCCGAATGATCCAATGAACCGTAAGATTGATTTTGCGGCTGCTCAGGCAATGAATCCGGATGTGTATGCATGGATTTGGATTCCGGGAACTAATATAGATTATCCAATTCTTCAGAGTGAGACAGAGCCGGATGAATATTACTTGAATCACACGATTGAGAAGAAGGCTGGACTTCCGGGAACGATTTATACGGAGAAGTATAATTCAAAGGAATTTACAGATCCGGTTACGATTGTTTATGGACATGATATGAAGAATGGAAGCATGTTCGCGAATCTTCACATGTATGAAGACCAGGCGTTCTTCGATGCTAACCCTTACATTTATATCTATATGCCAAATCAGACTTTGAAATATAGAGTCTTTGCGGCAGTGGTTTTTGACGACCGGTATATACTTGGAAACTATAGTTTTGTTGATGCGGCTGATTTCCAGAAATATTTAGATGAACTTAAAAGTTCCAT
>CATLIP010000180.1 GCA_949957035.1 uncultured Lachnospiraceae bacterium | reverse complement strand
TAAAAATGAATATTTTTATTTGGTTTTGAATCCAGGAAAGCTTTCACAAATTTGGGGATAGTAGAGCTTAAGGTGCGAAGCATGCCGATATCGATGCGGCCTTCGCCAAGTCCTGTCATCTTAAGTCTGTTGACGCTGGAATCCAGCATGTCAAGAGACTGCTCCACATCGGACAAAAATGCCTGGCCGCATTTGGTTAAGACTACGTTGCGGCCGTCTTTTTCGAATAATTTTACTCCCAGTTCTTTCTCAAGAGAGGAGATTGCATGGCTTAGGCTTGGTTGTGTAATAGCCAATATCTCAGCGGCTTTCGTATAATGTTCTAAATGAGCCAGTGTCACAAAGTACCTGAGATGATAAAGATTCATAGGAGTTCTCCTTTCTTCATTTGTTTCACCATATTCAGTTGTATAACATGCTGATATTCTATCATGAACTATAAATAAAATCTATAGTAATATTCGATGTATGCTCTGCAAAATGCTGTGTAATTCTTCTGCGTCAATCTGCCCGGGAGCGGAGGCTGCCGTACCGGAGCCGAAAGTCAGGCAAGAGCCGAACATTTCACCGGCAAGGCGGCTGAGACTGCCAAGATTTCCCATGGACATGGTAATCAGGGGACGGTCGGCGTAGTCTGCCGCCATTTCCTCCGTAGCGGCAAGGAGGGTTAAGACGTCCTTTTTATTCTGAGGCATGACGGCAATCTTGGAGATGTCGGCCCCTAAGTCCTGCATTTTCCGCAGACGGGATATAATATCAGACTTGGCGGGCGTCCCGGAAAAATCATGGTTAGATACCACAACCTTTGTGTTGTATTGATGGATGAAGGAAATCAAATCTGTCACATGTTTATCTCCGGTGAAGAGCTCCACGTCAATCAGGTCGGCCATACCGGTGGCGGCTGCCGCTTGATTCAGGGAAATGTAGGCGTCGGTATCCATGGCATGAACGCCGCCTTCCCCTTTGGTCCGAAAGGTGAAAAGAAGCGGGATGTCCTCAAGAATATCCCGTATTTCTGTCAGGACGTTTGTTACATTATAGATATTTTCTATATCTTCAAACCAGTCTGCACGCCATTCCATCAAGTCCATGGGCAGCTCTTTATATTGTCTTGTCAGGGAAATGATTTCATCCCGGCATGTTCCCACATTGGGAATACAGAGGGCAGGGATGCCTGCGCCCAGTTCTAAGTTTCTTACTATTACTGTGTTCATAGTTCGTTCTCCATAGTTTGTATTTGTCTGAGTCATAGATTTAGAGCAGAACGGCCCCAAATATTCAGGATATTAATAGTAACGAAAGAGTGATTCATGAGCATAGTGTAACAAATTTTATGGTAGGAATCAAATATATATTGTGCTATACTAAAGACAGAACATAGGTGGAGAGACGGTGGAAGATGAGTATAAAGAAGCATGAACATGTCATAAAGAAGGTATTGCCCGGCAGTATTGCAGAAGAGATGGGGATTGAAGCAGGCGACAAGCTGATTTCCATCAATGAAAATCAGGTGGAGGATGTGTTTGACTATCATTTTTACGTAAATGATGAGGAACTGACACTTCTGATTAAAAAATCAGACGGTGAGGAATGGGAGCTTGAGATTGAAAAGGATTATGAGGAGGACTTGGGAATTGAATTTGAGCAGGGCTTAATGGACGAGTATCGTTCCTGCAGGAACAAGTGCATATTCTGCTTCATTGACCAGATGCCCAAGGGAATGCGTGATACCCTGTATTTCAAGGACGATGATTCCAGACTCTCTTTTCTTCAGGGGAATTATGTGACCCTTACGAATATGAGCGGCCATGACATTGACCGGATTGTGAATTATCACTTGGAGCCCATCAATATATCGTTCCATACCATGAATCCAAAGCTTCGGTGCGAGATGCTTCACAACCGTTTTGCAGGCGAGGCGTTAGAGAAGGTGGACAGGCTTTTTGCCGGCGGTATTCAGATGAATGGACAGATTGTACTGTGCAAGGGCGTCAACGACGGAGCGGAATTAGAGTACAGTATCCGCGAGCTGACCAGGTATATTCCCTGTTTACAGAGTGTATCGGTGGTTCCTGTGGGGCTTACGAAGTATCGGGAAGGGCTGTATCCCTTAGAGCCCTTTCAGAAGGAGGACGCAAAAAAAGTTTTGGAGACGGTTCACAGGTGGCAGGAGCGGATTTATGAAGAGAATGGAATCCATTTCATCCATGGAGGCGACGAGTGGTATATCTTAGCCGGGGAAGAACTGCCGGAAGAAGAGCGGTACGATGGTTATCTCCAGCTTGAGAATGGCGTGGGTATGCTGCGTCTTCTGGAAAATGAGTTTTCCAAGGCTTATGAAGAGGCGGAAGGCGACGGCAGGGAAAGGGAGGTTTCCGTGGCGACGGGACTTTTAGTCTTCCCTTATGTCCGGAGGATGGCGAAGCGGCTTGCGAGCAAATATCCGGGAACGAAAATCCACATTTATCCAATCAGGAATGATTTCTTTGGAGAGTTGATTACAGTGTCAGGGTTGATTACGGGCCGGGATTTGATAGCGCAGCTTAAAGGCAGAGAACTGGGAGAAAGATTACTGCTGCCCTGCAATATGTTCCGCAGCGGAGAAGAAGTGTTTCTTGATGATATTACCCTTTCACAGGTGGAAGAGGCTTTACAAGTACGCGTGGATATTGTAAAATCAAGCGGACAGGACTTTGTGGAGGCTGTTTTGGGTGTCTGAATACAGGCACAGAGATGAAAGAACAAGCAAGAATAGGAGATAGAGTATGAGTAAACCAGTAGTGGCGATTGTTGGAAGACCCAACGTAGGAAAATCGACCCTTTTTAACGCGCTGGCCGGCGAGATGATTTCCATTGTGAAGGACACGCCCGGTGTGACCAGGGACCGTATCTATGCGGATGTGAGCTGGCTTGACCGGGAATTTACTCTGGTAGATACAGGGGGAATTGAGCCTGAGAGCAAGGATATTATTTTATCTCAGATGCGGGAGCAGGCACAGATTGCCATTGATACGGCGGATGTCATTCTGTTTCTGACGGATGTGCGCCAGGGGCTTTTGGATGCAGATTCGAAAGTGGCGGACATGCTGAGGCGCTCGGCGAAGCCGGTTCTGCTGGTGGTGAATAAGGTGGACAGTTTTGAGAAGTTTATGCCGGATGTGTACGAGTTCTATAATCTTGGAATCGGGGATCCGCTTCCGGTATCTTCGGCTTCACGTCTTGGACTGGGAGATATGCTGGATGAAGTGATTAAATATTTCCCCGAGGGAGCAGGGGAAGAGGAAGAGGACGACAGGCCAAGGGTTGCGATTATCGGAAAGCCCAATGTGGGGAAATCCTCCATAATCAACAAGCTTCTGGGCGAGCAGAGGGTGATTGTGTCGGATATTGCAGGAACCACCAGAGACGCCATTGATACGGACATCATTTACAACGGAAAAGAGTATGTGTTTATCGATACCGCCGGGCTTCGCAGAAAGAACAAGATTCAGGAAGAGCTGGAACGTTACAGTATCATTCGGGCAGTGTCCGCGGTGGAGCGGGCAGACGTGGTGCTGATGGTGATTGACGCTGTGGAAGGCGTGACGGAGCAGGATGCGAAGATTGCAGGGATTGCCCATGAGAGGGGCAAGGGGATTATTATTGTAGTCAATAAGTGGGACGCTATCGAGAAGAACGACAGAACCATGCGGGAGTATGAGAATGAAGTCCGCCGCGTCCTTTCATTTATGCCGTATGCGGAGATTATGTATGTATCCGCACAGACAGGGCAGCGTCTGGTCAAGCTGTACGATATGATTGATATGGTTATTGAGAATCAGACCATGCGCGTGGCTACAGGCGTACTCAACGAGATTATGATGGAGGCTGTGGCAATGCAGCAGCCGCCGTCCAATAAGGGAAAGAGGCTTAAGCTGTATTATATTACACAGGTATCTGTAAAGCCGCCCACATTCGTGATTTTTGTAAATGACAAGGAGCTGATGCATTTCTCTTATACCAGATATCTTGAGAATAAGATTCGGGAAGCATTCGGTTTCCGGGGAACCTCGCTGAAATTCTTCATCAGAGAGAGAAAGGAAAAGGGGCGTTAGAGATGGAACGTTTGGTCAGTGTATTAATCGGGTATGTATTTGGTCTTCTGCAGACGGGATATCTGTATGGGAAGATGCACCATATAGACATTCGAAGCAAAGGGAGCGGGAATGCCGGAACCACCAACGCCCTTCGGACAATGGGGTGGAGGGCAGGGGCAGTGACGCTGCTTGGAGATGCTTTTAAGTGCGTGTTCGCAGTTCTGCTGGTGCGCTTTATTTATCAAGACAGCCATGGAGATATGCTGCCGCTGTTATCTATGTACGCAGGTATGGGCGCGGTTTTGGGGCACAATTATCCCTTTTACATGAAATTCAAAGGCGGAAAAGGGATTGCCACCACTGCCGGACTGCTTTTGAGTACCACCAATGGCTGGATGGTGCTGATTTGTCTTGCGGTGTTTCTGGGGATTGTGGCAGGAACGAAATACGTTTCGCTGGGTTCTCTGGTAGTTGTGGTTCTTTACCTTGGGGAGGTGATTTACCTTGGCCAGACAGGAGTGTATGGAATTGCGCAGAATTATCTCTATGAGATGTACGGAATTGCGGCGTTTCTGATGGTGTCGGCCTTCTTTAAGCACAGGGCGAATATTAAGAGGCTTTTGTCCGGGACGGAGAATAAGCTGAGTGTGGGGAAGAGTAAGTAAAATTTAGAGAAAGGATATGAAGACTATGGCAAATGTAGGAATTATGGGTGCAGGAAGCTGGGGAACGGCGCTGGCTTTATTGCTTCACAAGAACGGGCATCAGGTTACAGTGTGGTCCATCAGTGAAGAGGAAGTAAAGATGCTGTCCGAGAAACGGGAGCATGTGAGCAAGCTGCCGGGGGTAAAGATTCCGGAGGACATGATGTTTACGTCGGATATGGAGAGTACGGTGAAGGGGAAGGATTTCATCGTGCTTGCCGTACCCTCGCCGTTTACCAGGAATACTGCCCGCAGCATGAGTCCGTATGTGGAGGAAGGGCAGATTATTGTGGATGTGGCTAAGGGGATTGAAGAGAGTACGCTTATGACACTGTCTCAGCAGATTGAGGAGGAGATTCCCAAGGCAGAGGTGGCGGTACTGTCCGGGCCGAGCCATGCAGAGGAGGTAGGAAGAGGACTTCCGACGATTGTAGTAATAGGGGCTAAGAGAAAAGAGATTGCTCAGTATCTCCAGGAGATGTTCATGAATGAAGTCTTC
>CATLIP010000179.1 GCA_949957035.1 uncultured Lachnospiraceae bacterium | reverse complement strand
CTGTTATCTGAAACGGGATTTTGAGCTGATGAAATGGATGGGAGCTAACTCCTTTAGAACCTCCCATTACCCTTATGCGGAGGAGACCTACCAGGAGGCGGACAGGGAGGGATTTCTTGTAATTGATGAGGTGCCGGCAGTGGGATTTGTCAAGCGCTCCGGTATGGCAATGTTTCAAAATGCGGGAAGCGGGGTGAAGCCCACGAGCTTCTTTGCGGCGGACACAACGCAGGAGCTTTTGGAAAATCACGTGAATGTGCTTAAGGAGCTGGTGCAGAGAGACAAAAATCATGCCTGTGTCATTGCGTGGAGTCTGTTTAACGAGCCGGAGAGCATTTCAGAGGAAGCTTCCGCGTACTTTAAGGTGGTATTTGACAAGGCGCGGGAATTTGACCCCCAGAAAAGACCCCGGACCTTTGCAATGGAGCTCAGCAGCGGTCCCGACGCAAAGTGCTGTCACCAGTACTGCGATTTCTGGACCATGAACCGCTACTATGGATGGTATGTGAAGGGCGGCTATGAAATCAGCGACGCCATGATTGCTTTCCGGAAGGAAATGGACGAGTGGGCAAGCCAGGACCCGGTGAAACCCATGGTGTTTACCGAGTACGGTGCGGACACTCTTTCCTCGGAGCACAAGCTGCCCTCCGTTATGTGGAGTCAGGAATACCAGCTGGAATATTTAGAGCTGTATCACGAGCTCTTTGATTCCTATCCCTTCGTGAAGGGCGAGCAGGTGTGGAACTTTGCTGATTTCCAGACAGTGGAGGGAATCGGAAGGGTGAACGGAAACAAGAAAGGGATTTTTACCAGAGACAGACAGCCCAAGGACAGCGCTTATCTGATTAAGAAAAGGTGGGAAGAGCTTCCGCTGGATTATAAGGGCGGGGAGTAAGACCGGTTATTGGCATATTCTCTTCAAATAGTGTATTTACAGAAAAAATAAGGTGTAAGGTCTCTTTATCACATAAGAGACTTTACACCTTTTATGGCTACTATGATCCGGCTATTCTTTGATTCTGTCTAATTCAGTGAGGTTGACGCCCAGGCTTGACAGGGTAACTTTTAATTCGATGTATCGTTTATGCATGGAATTATATGTTTCGGGTGCGGCTTCCTTGATAGGGAGCATCCAATCCTGTAGTCTGGAAAATTCGGTAATATAGTCTTTTATAATATCGGCTGCACTTGGCATATACAATCACCCACTTTCTTTTTTGTTGTCTATGGTGCTGTACTATATTGAATATTTATATTATATCAAAAACGTTATAATGGGTAAAGATGGTTTTCTTTTAAAAAGTAAAAAGTTAGTTGATTAATTTAATTGAAAATAATATAATTAAATTAATTAAAAGATTGGTGATTAATTAACCGAAAAGAAAGGAGCAATAACAACATGAGCAACGTAAAAATTTATGGAATTTCCACCCCCAACGTACCCTGGCAGGAAAAACCGGAGGGGCTTTGCGGCGCGCCGGTATGGAGATACAGCGAAAATCCGATTATCGGGCGCAATCCGGTGAAAGGAGTGGCGAGGATTTTTAACAGTGCGGTGATTTCTTATCAGGAAGGGTTCATCGGGGTGTTCCGGGGGGAGCAGACCAACGGTATTCCTCATATTTATTTGGGAAGGAGCGAGGACGGGATAAACTGGCAGTTTGACGACGAGAAGATTTCCTTTGTGGATGAGGCAGGGAATCCCTTTCAGCCGGTCTATGCCTATGACCCGCGTCTGGTGGAGGTAGAAGGCGTCTATTATCTGATTTGGTGCCAGGATTTCTACGGGGCGTCTATCGGAATGGCGAAGACCACAGATTTTCAGACATTTATCCGGATAGAGAATCCCTTCCTTCCGTTTAACCGGAATGCAGTACTGTTTCCCAGAAAGATTGGCGGTAATTTTGTGATGCTCTCAAGGCCCAGCGACAGCGGACATACGCCGTTCGGGGATATTTTTGTTTCTGAAAGCCCGGATTTGGTCTATTGGGGGAAACACCGTCATGTGATGGGAAAGAGCAAGGAGTGGTGGGAAGCGATTAAGATTGGCGGCGGCGCCGCCCCGATTGAGACGACGGAAGGATGGCTGCTGTTTTACCATGGCGTGACCGGGACTTGTAATGGGTTCGTCTATAGTATCGGCGGGGCGATTTTAGACATCGACCATCCGTCTGTGGTAAAGTACCGCTGTGAAAATTTCCTGCTGACGCCTGAGGAATGGTATGAGGAGCGGGGATTTGTACCGAACGTGACGTTTCCCTGTGCCGCCATTCATGACAGCGCAAGCGGGAAGATTGCCATTTATTATGGGGCGGCGGATACGTATGTGGGCCTGGCGTTTACGACGGCGGATGAGATTGTCGCCTATATCAAGGAGCATAGCGTGGTCAGGGATGATGACAGTGAGATTGGGTTGAGGTAGAGACTATGGAAGGCTTTGTGGATGAAATCAGACGCCATCTGGAGACGAGGCTGATTCCTTTCTGGGAGAGGCTTAGAGATGAAGAATACGGCGGATATTATGGATATGTGGATTATGATTTGAATGTGGACAAGGATTATGAGAAGGGATGCATCCTGAACAGCCGGATTCTGTGGTTTTTCTCCAATGCGTACCTGCTGCTTGGATGGGAGAGCCTGAAGGAGGATGCGGGCCATGCGTATCGGTTCCTGCGGGAAAAATGTATTGATAAGGAATACGGCGGGGTGTATTGGTCTGTGACCTGTGACGGAAGGGTGAAGGACGATACCAAGCATACGTATAATCAGGCGTTTGCCGTCTATGCGCTGTCTTCTTATTATGATGCGGTTAAGGATGAGGAGGCGCTATGCCTTGCACGAAAGCTTCTGTGCCTGATTGAAGAAAAATGCAGGGATTCTAACGGCTACCTTGAGGCATTTACCCGAGATTTTATGCCTGCGGATAATGAGAAACTGTCGGAGAATGGTGTGATGGCACAGAAAACCATGAATACGCTGCTTCATGTGTTCGAGGCGTATACGGAATTATACCGGGTGTCGAAGGAGAAAAGGGCGGCGGAAAGCCTTAGGTTTATGCTGGATGTGATGGCGGATAAGGTCTATGACCGGGCGCTTGGGAGGCAGAAGGTTTTCTTTGATGAGGAATGGAATTCGCTGATTGACCTTTATTCTTACGGGCATGATATTGAGGCTGCGTGGCTTGTGGACAGGGGGCTGGATATCTTGGGGGACGAGGGGTATGCGAAGATGCTTTCTCCGATTACCAAGGAGATTACCCGGAATATCTATGAGCATGCATTCTACCGCGGCGCGCTTATGAATGAGGCGGAAAACGGCGTGCCTGACAAGACCAGGGTATGGTGGGTGCAGGCAGAAGGTGTGGTTGGGTTCATAAACGGATACCAGAGGAATGGCGGTAAAGCTGTCTATTTGGAAGCGGCGAAAGGACTGTGGGCATATATTGCAGAGCATCTGGTGGATTCCCGGGACGGGGCAGAATGGTTCTGGGCTGCGGATGAGAACGACGTGCCGATTCACAAGCCGATTGTGGAACCTTGGAAATGCCCCTACCACAATGGGCGAATGTGCATAGAGGTGATTCGCAGGCTGTCTGATAGAAGTTGAGGAGGAGTAAGGCGTGATACATAACAGATATTATGGGGAACTTGAGAAATATGAGAAGCTTATTGGGAGGAAAAACCGGAAGAGTGATTTTTATAACGGAATCTATGACCGGTATGAGTTCCCTGTGCTGACGAGGGAGCATATCCCGCTGCATTGGAGGTATGATTTGGATGCAGAATCGAATCCTCATTTTATGGAGCGGCTTGGCGTCAATGCGGTCATGAACTCCGGAGCGATTGAGCTGGATGGGAAGATTTATCTGGTCGTCCGGGTGGAGGGAAATGATCGGAAGTCGTTTTTTGCTGTGGCAGAAAGTGAGGATGGGGTTTCAGGTTTTCGTTTCTGGGATTATCCGGTGATCCTGCCGGATACCTGCCCGGAGGAGACCAATGTATACGACATGCGGCTGACGCGGCATGAAGACGGGTATATCTATGGTGTGTTCTGCTCTGAGAGCAAGGATAAAGAGAGCCCGGATTTGTCGGCGGCTGTGGCACAGGCGGGGATTGTAAGGACGAAGGATTTAAAATCTTGGGAGAGGCTTGACAATCTCCGGACGCTTAGATCGCCCCAGCAGAGGAATGTTGCTCTCCACCCGGAGTTCGTGGACGGAAAGTATGCTTTTTATACCCGTCCTATGGATGGATTTATCGAGACGGGAAGCGGCGGCGGGATTGGGTTCGGACTGTGTGAGGATATCAGGCATGCAGTGATTGACGAGGAGAAGATAATCAGCAGGCGGATTTACCATACGCTGACGGAAGCCAAGAACGGCGCGGGGGCGGTTCCCATCCGGGGGGAAAAGTGCTGGATTCATATTGCCCATGGCGTACGCAGCACCGCGGCCGGGCTTAGGTATGTACTCTATGCGTTCGGAACGGATTTACAGGAGCCGTCAAGGATCGTTGCCCGCCCGTCAGGAGTCTTCCTTGTACCGCTTGGGAAGGAGCGGGTTGGGGATGTGTCCAATGTGGTGTTTTCCAACGGCGCTGTGGCCAGGGAGAATGGAGATGTGTATATTTATTATGCTTCCTGTGACACGCGTATGCATGTGGCGGCGACGACGGTGGAAAAGCTTGAGGATTATCTGTTCCATACGCCTGAGGATGCCCTTCGCTCTCCGGATTGTGTGAAACAGAGGTGCAGACTGATTGATAAGAATATGGAGCTTCTGAAGAGATAGTCTGACTTTGGAACAGAGGGTTTAAAGAGAGGATGCCATGAAGAGTTGGATTGGAGATATCAGGGAAAAGACGGCGGGGATGGACAGGAGCCGGAAGATAGAGTACATTGCAGGCTATTATTGGTATCATATTTTGATTGGCTGCATACTGCTTGGACTTTTGGTTCTTTTCATCTATCATATTGGCTGGGGGGACAGGCATAAGGAGTTTACCTGCGTCATCATAAACCAGACGGTGGACTATGAGCGGGACCATGAGCTTGCAGAGCGGTTTGGTATTTTTGCGGGAATGGATGGGCAGGATATTTTGGTTGACTCGGATTATCAGATTTCCTATGGGGATAAGAGGTTCGAGGGGATTAAGGAGAGTTCTTACGAGAAGTTTTTCCTGAACTGGCAGACAGGAGAGCTGGACGCCATGGTCATGCCGGAGAGCTTCTATGAATTTTGCTCTGCTTCAGGCGGAGAGTTCATGGATGAGAGGATTCCCCTT
>CATLIP010000178.1 GCA_949957035.1 uncultured Lachnospiraceae bacterium | reverse complement strand
ATGTTGGAGATACCGGAGAAGCTGGTAGGCGGCATGAAGATTATCCTTAAGCTTTTTGATAATGCAAAGGGCATCTTTGGGGTAGAGGATAATAAGCCGGATTGTATCGAAAAATTAAAAGAGCTGACAAAGGATGAACCGCGGATTGAAGTGCTTGCGCTTAAGACCAAGTATCCTCAGGGAGGCGAGCGTCAATTAATCTATGCGACGACTGGAAGAGCCATTAATTCTGCCATGCTTCCGGCGGATGCGGGATGTGTGGTTGATAATGTCGCAACAATTATCAGTATCTATGAGGCTGTAGCAGAAGGGAAACCGTCTATGGAGCGTGTAACCACCGTAAGCGGCGACGCTGTGAATGCGCCGGGGAATTTCCGAGTTCCTTTTGGACTGAATCAGTCGGAACTGATTGAGGCGGCAGGCGGATATAAGAGTGAGCCTGAGAAGGTAATCTCCGGAGGACCTATGATGGGCTTCTCGATGTTCTCACTGGATGTACCGATTACGAAGACATCTTCTTCTATTCTCTGCCTTACGAAGGATGAAGTCGCAAAATATGAGCCGACAGCATGTATTAACTGCGGCCGTTGTGTGGATGCCTGTCCAAGCCGTTTGATTCCTTCAAGGCTTGCAGATTACGCAGAGCATCATGACGAGGCGGCGTTTACGAAGCATGAAGGTTTAGAGTGTATGGAATGTGGTTCCTGCAGTTTCGTATGTCCGGCCAAGAGGCCGCTGAAGCAGGCAATCGGTTCCATGAGGAAGATTGCGCTGGCGAACCGCAAGAAGAAGTAAAGATATAAGAAATGAAAAGAGAGGAAGAGGTGAACAAACGTGAGTGAGAACAAGTTAAAAATGTCATCTTCACCACACATTCGTTCCAAAGTTACTTCAAGCAATATCATGCTCTATGTGACGATTGCGCTGCTGCCGGCTTCTGCATTCGGCGTATGGAACTTTGGAGTGTCAGCTCTTGTGATGCTGATTTGTACGACGGCGTCCGCGGTACTGACGGAATACATATATGAAAAATTAATGCATAAGAAGATTACGATTAACGACTACAGTGCAGTGGTTACCGGATTGCTGCTTGGTCTGAATATGCCGGCGTCCGCGCCATGGTGGATGGGTGTGATTGGCGGTATCTTTGCGATTTTGATCGTGAAGCAGCTCTTTGGAGGTCTGGGGCAGAACTTCATGAACCCGGCTCTCGGAGCAAGGTGTTTCCTGTTAATCTCATTTACCAGTCAGATGACTACGTTTGTCTATGACGGCGTGTCAGGACCGACCCCGCTGGCACAGTTAAAGAGCGGTGAGATGGTGGACAGCATGAGCATGCTGATTGGACGGATTCCCGGAACTATCGGCGAGACGTCCGTAATTGCCATTGTGATCGGAGCTATTTTCCTGATTCTGATGGGTGTGATTGACCTTCGGATTCCCGGAACCTATATTGTGACCTTTGTAGTATTTATTGGTATCTTCGGGCAGTTTGCCAATCCAAATGTGGGATTTTTTGATCCCCAGTACATTACCGCCCATCTGTGCGGAGGCGGTCTGATGCTGGGCGCATGGTTCATGGCGACCGATTATGTTACCTCACCCATCACGAAGAAGGGGCAGCTTGTTTACGGTGCGCTTCTTGGTATCCTGACAGGTCTGTTCCGTCTCTTTGGCGGTTCTGCGGAAGGCGTATCTTATGCGATTATCATCAGTAACCTTTTAGTACCGTTGATCGAAAGAGTTACTCTTCCGAAACCATTTGGTAAAGGAGGAGAGAAATAATGAATAAAATAGTGAAGAATACATTAATTCTGACAGTGATTACACTGGTTGCAGGTCTTGGACTCGGTCTGGTGTACGAGGTCACGAAGGCTCCCATTGCCCAGGCCAAAGAGACAGAGAAGAAAGAGGCATGGCAGAAGGTATTTCCGGAGGCAGACATCAATGATTTTGAGCAGGTGGAGCTTGATGAGGCGGCGGCCCAACAGGCCCTCTCCGATATGGGAGTAAACGGTACTATCGATGAAGCCTGTACTGTAGGTGACTTGGGCTATGTGGTCACAGCAACGGATAAGGACGGATTCGGAGGAAGTATTCAAGTTACTGTGGGTATCACCAGCGACGGCACAGTGAACGGAGTATCGATTCTGTCTATCAGTGAGACCGCAGGTCTTGGAATGAAGGCGACAGAACCCTCATTCTATGGACAGTATGAAGGAAAACAGACAGAGAAGTTTGTGGTATCTAAGGATGGCGGGGACGGAGAACCTATCGACGCATTAAGCGGCGCTACCATCACGTCAAGGTCTGTGACGGGAGCCGTCAATGCGGCCCTTGGATATTATCAGGCTGCATTTCAATAGGAGGTAGAAAGATGAATAATTGTACCGAAAGAATTTATAACGGTCTGGTCAAAGAAAACCCTACCTTCGTGCTGATGTTGGGTATGTGTCCGACCTTGGCGGTAACGACGTCCGCTGTGAATGGTGTGGGTATGGGCTTGTCTACGACGGTCGTACTTGTGCTATCGAATATGTTGATTTCCATGCTGCGTAAGATTATCCCGGATTCCGTCAGGATGCCGGCGTTTATCGTAGTCGTGGCTTCATTCGTAACAATTGTACAATTCCTGCTGGAAGGTTTTGTTCCCAGTCTGTATGCGTCTTTGGGACTTTACATTCCGCTGATTGTTGTAAACTGTATTATTCTTGGCCGCGCTGAGAGTTATGCGTCTAAGAATCCTGTCTTGCCGTCCATTTTTGACGGTATTGGTATGGGACTTGGATTTACCGTTGGTCTGACTGCTATTGGTATTGTACGTGAGGTGATTGGTACAGGAGCCGTCTTTGGACAGCAGCTTCTTCCCCTTGCGGACGCAGCGGCGGGAAAGGGCGGATACGTGCCTGTTACCATCTTCATTCTTCCTCCGGGAGCGTTCTTAGTTCTGGCATTTCTTGTAGCTTTGCAGAATAAGGTGAAGAACAATGCGGCTAGGAAGGGAAAGAAGGTTGTAGAATCGGCAGGATGTGGAGAAGGATGCGCTTCCTGCGGCAACGGAGCGTGCAGCGGTAAGGTTTTCCCGACGGGAAATGAAAAGTAGGAGGGGTACATAGATGAAAGAATTATTGATTATTGCAATTGGATCAGCCCTTGTGAATAACGTTGTACTCAGCCAGTTCCTGGGGATTTGCCCGTTCCTTGGCGTATCTAAGAAGGTAGATACTGCAGCCGGTATGGGCGGAGCGGTAGTGTTCGTTATCACAATTGCTTCACTTGTTACAGGTCTGATCTATAAGTTTATATTGTCGCCGTTGGGGTTTGAATACTTACAGACGATTGTATTTATCCTGATTATTGCGGCGCTGGTTCAGTTCGTGGAGATGTTCCTTAAGAAGGCCATGCCGCCGCTTTACAATGCGCTTGGCGTGTACCTGCCGCTGATTACGACAAACTGTGCCGTACTGGGTGTTGCATTGACCAACGTACAGAAAGAGTACAGTATTCTTCAGGGTGTAATCTACGGTATCGGAACCTCTATCGGATTCCTCATTGCGATTGTGATTATGGCAGGAATCCGCGAGAAGATTGAGTACAATGACATTTCTGAGTCCTTCCAGGGAACGCCAATCGTGCTGGTGACAGCAACTCTTATGGCGATTGCGTTCTGCGGATTCTCAGGACTCATATAGGAAGGAGCGTAACGATGAGTGTTACAGGTATTATAATTGCTGCTGTGATTGTGGGCGGCACCGGTTTGTTCATTGGTGTGTTCCTGGGAGTCGCAGGTAAAAAATTTGCGGTAGAAGTAGACGAGAGAGAGGAAGCCATAACAGGAGTGCTTCCTGGGAATAACTGCGGCGGCTGCGGTTATGCAGGATGTTCCGGCCTTGCGGCTGCGATTGTCAAGGGCGAGGCTGAGATTGGCGGCTGTCCGGTTGGCGGAGCGCCGGTGGCGGAGAAGATTGGCGCTATTATGGGCGTGGAAGCGGGCGCACAGGCGCGTCAGGTCGCGTTTGTGAAGTGTGCAGGAACCTGTGATAAGGCAGGGAAGGACTATGAGTATCATGGCCTCAACGACTGTATCATGGTGAATATGATGCAGGCAGGAGGACCCAAGTCCTGTAATTATGGATGTCTTGGCGAAGGAAGCTGTGTGAAGGCTTGTCCTTTTGATGCAATCCATATCGTGGACGGGGTTGCCGTTGTGGATAAGGATGCATGTAAGGCCTGCGGAAAGTGTATTGCAGTATGCCCGAAGAAGCTGATTGAGCTTGTGCCTTATGACCAGAAGCATCTGGTACAGTGCAGCTCCAGGGATAAGGGTAAGGACGTGATGAAGGCTTGTTCAGTTGGATGTATCGGATGTAAGATGTGTGAGAAGGTCTGTGAGTCTGACGCAATCAAGGTGGAAGGCAATGTTGCGCATATAGATCCGGAGAAATGTACGGATTGCGGCAAGTGCGCCGAGAAGTGTCCGAAGAAGATTATTATGTAGGAGCTTTGGATTTGAGGGGGATTTCATATAGAAAGGTTTGACTGTGCAGTTGATTGGGGAATGGATTTTTGGCTGCACAGTCAAAGATTTTTAAAAGATAACAGATGGAGAAGTGTAGAATTAATATGAGGCGTACTTTTAGGGAGACGGTCTATGACGCTGTCATGCTGTTATGGGAAGATATTAAGGATATGAAATGGGCGATTATGTTAATAATCGCCTATTTTGCAGTTGGGAAAAACTATCTGTACAGCCTGTGTCCTATGGTGGTGGTTACGGGTCTGCCCTGTCCGGGATGTGGGCTGACAAGAGCCGGGATTCTTTTGCTTAGAGGGGATTTTGCAGGGGCCTTTCGGCTGCATCCCTTTATTTATCTGATTGCCGGATATGCCGGGGTTTTTGGATGGAACAGGTATGTTCGGAAACGCAGGATGGGGAGAGGATTGAAGGTTTTGCTTAGTTTGATTTTGGTCCTTATGATGCTGTTTTATGTGTGGAGGATGATTCGGTATTTTCCGGGGGAGCCGCCTATGAGTTATTACGGAGGGAATTTGCTGCGGGGCGTCTGGAAGGGAATGGGGGATTTTTGAGGAGTTTTTGATATATTGAGGATATGTATAATGAAAAGGGATACTTGTAGTGACGAAAGGTCAATTACGGGTATCCCTTTTTTACGGTTATGATTATCTTATTGATATTTTGTATAAAATTTTCGCAGAGTATCATCCTCTGCGAAAAATAATACTTTAAAGAACATTATTTATTTTAACTATTTAAAGAAGATAAGTCAATACCCAAAATGTTTTTG
>CATLIP010000177.1 GCA_949957035.1 uncultured Lachnospiraceae bacterium | reverse complement strand
AATTCATTAAAAAACCTGCTAAAAAGTCTTGACTTTTGTTAGCAGGTTTTTGTGGTAATCCAAATCTCACCCTCTCCCGGCATCTCCACTTTGGGACCGTCTAATATCTTAGGCGAGAGCAATCCTTCGCCGCCTTCTTCCCTGACTTCTTGTGAGCCTTGTCCCCCCGGGAGCGTTTCCGGCAGTTCTAACAATATGCCGTTGCTTAATTTTACGCCGTCTTTTTCCACATAGTCTATGGTCTTCGTATTTTCTGTAATCTGATAATTAAGCCCCTCCGATGTCTCCATATACTGCCTGACATCCTCGCATGACACCACGCCCTTGCTCCACAGGCAGCACATCTGCGCCCCTTCCATACCCTCATATGCCCTGTCAAAGATTGCATCTAATTCTCTCAGGAAAACAAACGCATTGACCAATAAGGCTGCCGTAACCAGAATGCAGATTCCTAACAAAAGATTCGGGATTTTCCTTCTTTTCAGCTTTGCCATCCCACACATGATACTCGCTTTCAAATTACCACCCTCTTTCTGTAAGGAAGTCCATAAGCTCCTTCCCGTTTCCTGCAGGCTTTTCCTCCCCTAACTTTAATTCTCCTGCCACACGCCCGTCTTCAATATAGATTACCCTGTTCCCCCTGACAGCAACCTTCCTGTCATGGGTGACAAGAATCACCGTCTGCCCCTCTTGGTGCAATTCATCCAGCAGATCCATGACCAGCTCCGTCTGGGCAGAATTCAGGCTCCCTGTGGGTTCGTCACACAACAGGAGCGGCGGTTTATTTATGACAGAACGAAGAATCGCCGCTCTTTGCTGCTGCCCACCGGAAAGCTGGGACGGATATTTTTTCATATGCTCCTTTAACCCGAACTGGCTGCACAGACTGAATATCCTTTCCTTTTCTGCCATCCGCCGGGCAAGCATCATTGGCAGCATGATATTTTCATAGACGGTAAGATCCGGAATCAGGCATTGCTGCTGAAATACGATCCCTATGTTTTCCCTCCGGAACGCAGATTTTGCCTTTTCGTTCATTTGGCTGAAATCGTGCATTTTGGCGTAAGCTTGAGCATCCCCGGAGTGGAGCCCGCCACACATCATATATCTTACCGTCCCCTCATCAAAGCTATCAATCCCCGCAATCAGGTGCAAAAGGCTCGTCTTTCCGGAACCGGATGCTCCCATGAGTACAACAAATTCTCCCTCGTCAACTTCCAGGTTGACGCCGTCCACAACCCTATTTTGGGCTGTACCCTCGCAGTACACTTTTGTCAGGTTCTTTACTTCTAATAATTTCCCCATTCCTGTCTCCTTTCATTCCTCGTCATCCGTTTTATCCGGAAGAGCAGAATCACATAGGCTGTCTCTGCGATTGCCGTATAGAATATGGCCAACACAATCTGGGCTAAGGCAGGTCCAATCATCGTAAGGTCGCTTACATAGCCCACATTCAGATAATTCAGCAGGGAAAATAATCCGATTGACGTGATAATGCCTCCTACCGACAATGATAACGCGCCGGCATACTTGACGGCTTGTATGGAGGCATCCATCTCTTTGCCTGACAATTTCGTTTTCGGCAGACAGATCCTCCATGCATTCAAGTAATCATGGAACCTTCCGGAAATGGCCAAGATCAGAAATTTTAATCCGGACAGATAACACAATGTGGGCAAATCGAAAATGTCAGAGATTTTTCCCATTGGCAGGCTGGATTCAAGCACCCCTGCAAAAGCAAACGCGATACACAGGATACCTGCCGCCGTGCCAATCCCTCTGCCCTTTCTCTTTTTTTCGTTCTCATTGAGCCTGTCCACCAATTCCACCAGATTGCTCTCTGATTTTTGCACATATTCTTCCGCCGAAAACTCTTCTGACGAAAATGCTTCGCCTGCCAACAATTCATTGACATCAATCTGCAATTCCTGACTGAGCCTCAGAAGAATCGACGCATCCGGCAGCCTGTTCCCAGTCTCCCACTTTGATATGGTCTTATCCGTGACATCAATCCGCTCTGCAAGTTGTTTCTGTGACAGCCCTTGCTTCTTTCTCATACTTGCAATAAATTTGCCGATTTTCATCTGATCCATTGTCTTTCCCTCCTGACACAGCAGACTCATTCCTGCTGTTAAAACTATATGATATTCCTGCCGGCGGTTCAATCCCCAAATGGAAGAATGGCTCTCCGATTTGGAGAATTGCAGTAAAACGGGTCTGCGCATACAAAGGGCATAGCAATATCCTGAAATATCACTATGCCCTTACTGTTAATGAATCCGTAACCTCTGCCCCACATAAATTAAATTAGGATTCCGTATTCCGTTTAGCTGCGCCAGCCTCTGGTATGTCGTGCCAAATCTTCTTGCAATCCCGCCCAGAGTATCCCCGCGTCTTACCACATAATAGGTCGGCTCTACTGGATGAGTCGAACCCACAGGAATCCTTATTACCTGCCCTGCATAGATGCGGTTGGGGTTCGCAATCCCGTTTAGCTGTGCCAGCGCCGACACTGTCGTTCCATATCTTGCAGCAATATGGCCAAGCGTATCTCCGGGCTGTATCCTGTAGGTAATTGTGGGCTGCGGCGCTGGGCCAGGCTGCGGCGTTGGATTTGGCTGCGGCGCCGGGTCATCCGTTCCCTTTACTCTTACATAACGATCCCAATCATCAGGGTTTCCATAAAATACGTCAAGATCCAGATACCCGTTATACCCCGCAAGCCTTCCCTCGGAAGTATACTGATACAACAGCGCCTTCCCCCACGCCCCAAGTCCTTCCGGCAAAGGCGCATTCGGATTATAACCCATCGGAGTCCCATAAGCATAGTAATAGGCGTTCCATAACGGATATCCCGCCTTTGCTACACTGCTCCAATCCAAATGATTCGCCATATAATTACTCATATAAATCACCGGTTTTACCTTGGTCAGCTCGAAGACCCTGTCAAGCCACTGCTTCGACCAGGCCGCCCCGTTCGCCATATTCTGTATCTCAAAATCCAGCACCAGCATCGCCCGCCCGATGTATCCTCTAATATTGTTGACAAAATACTCGGCTTCCGCGGCTGCATTTCCGCCGCCTGCGAAATGATAGACCCCCAGCTTTTTTCCAAGTCCCGCCGCCTGACTGAAATGCTGGTCACAGTATGGATTCACGTAAGTAGTCCCTTCTGTCGCTTTTATGACCACAAACTCGCATGGCACTGCCGCCAGGTCGATTCCTGCCTGCCATCTGCTGATGTCAATTCCATTCATACTCATAGAAAAATCGCTCCCTTCACTATACATTCTATGAAGGAAGCTGACCGCAAGTTCCAAAACAAATATGAAATGCACAGATTTCCGGCTTTGATTCCATTTAAGAATATGATAAAATGATGCTAGGGCAAAAAGGTCATATATGACTTTGGGACCCGCAAAAATTTCAATACTAGGAGGCGTACTATATGGGAAATTATCTGGACAGCCCAGATGCTCTGACGGCATACACAGCAGTTTACAATAGTCCTTATTTTGTTGACAAATCCGCAATATTGGCTGAAATCATCCCGCGGGCGAACACCACAGAAAAATATATCTGCATTACAAGACCCCGCCGTTTCGGGAAATCCGTCACAGCGAACATGATTTCCGCTTTTTTCTCAAGAAGCTGTGCTTCCCGGGACATTTTTGACCATTTGGATATTGCAGGTTCACCTTTTTACTCCGAACACGTAAACCAACATGCTGTAATATCCATCTCTTTCAACCGTCTCCCAAGGCGGTGTGACAATTATGACCAGTACATCAGCCGTATTGAGCGAAAAATAATGGAGGACTTGACAGCCATTTATCCCAATGTGAAACCAGATCCGGAGGATGCCGTATGGGACGCCCTGAAAGCAGTCTATCAAGCAGATCCTTTTGCACACTTTATCTTCGTTCTGGATGAGTGGGATTTTATTTTCCACAGAGATTTTATCACAGAAAAAGATAAAGCCAAATACATTGACTTTTTAAGCAATCTGTTAAAGGACCAGCCCTACGTCGATTTAGTCTACATGACAGGTATCCTTCCCATTGCAAAATATTCCAGCGGTTCCGAACTAAACATGTTTTTGGAATATACTATGGCGTCAGAGGAAATGTTCGGCAATGCTTTCGGCTTTACGGAATCGGAAGTTGACCTGCTCTATAAGAGATATTTAAGTAACCAAAAAGAGCCAAATATTACGAGGGACGGCCTAAGGGCATGGTATGACGGATATTCTGCAAAATCAGGGCAGCGTGTTTATAATCCACGTTCTGTTGTAGCTGCGCTGACCAATAACAATCTGGGCAATTACTGGACCAGTGCAGGTCCATATGATGAAATCTATTACTATATCGACCATAATACGGACGCCCTGCGCGACGATCTTGCCCGAATGGTTTCCGGCGCCTGTGTTCCTGCAAAAGTACATGAATATGCCGCAACCTCTATGAACCTTACCACAAAAGACGAAATATTTTCAGCAATGACCGTATATGGTTTTTTGAGTTTTGAAAAAGGACGTGTCAGAATCCCCAATCATGAGTTGCTGGAACGTTTCGACGATATGCTACGCAAAGAACCCTCCCTTGGCTATGTACACCAACTGGCACAAGCATCTGAAAAAATGCTTCAGGCAACTCTTTTAGGGGACACTTCCGCTATGCTCGAGATATTAGAGCTTGCACATAATACGGAGACTCCGCTTTTGAACTACAGCAATGAAACCGATTTGACAGCCATCGTGAATCTGGTATATCTTGCAGCAAGGGATTTCTACCGGATTGAGCGGGAGGATAGGGCTGGAATTGGATATGTAGATTTTATTTTTTATCCCGAGATTGACAAAAAAGCGGACTGTATCATTCTTGAGTTAAAAGTAAACCATACAGCCGATGAAGCAATCCGCCAGATTAAAGATAAAAAATATTCGCTGAAGTTCGAGGGGAAGGTTGGGGAACTGCCAAAATATACCGGCCGGATTCTGGGGGTAGGAATAGCTTACGACAAAAAAACAAAAGTGCATACCTGTAAAGTCGAAGTATTACGTAATGCATTACAAAAGGACTGATAAATGGGCTATCTCAATAGCCCATTCGCTGTACTAGTACACCGAAAAATAAGTTCCTAGCCATATAACGCAGGATGATTTTTCATATGCAAGGCGGAGGAATGAGGCGTAGTGGGCGCTACGCCGATTGACGGCGCTGTGTGCCAGCGACACACGTTTAGCGCGGACCGAAACGGAGTGTAGACCAACGACGCAGATGGAAAATCAGACAAGTTATATGGCTGGTTACTTATTATTCGGTGTACTAGCATCGAAAACATCT
>CATLIP010000176.1 GCA_949957035.1 uncultured Lachnospiraceae bacterium | reverse complement strand
CTTGTCGGCTGTGCTCTCGCCGGTGTATTCCACACCCAGAGCAAACGCGGGCTTCTCAGACAATGCAGGACGGTCTTCCCAAATCTTGTCTACTAAGTCTTCTGAATAGTTAATCTTCCCATTCTTTGGAAGGATTGCAGACTTTAATGCCTGTCCTTCGCCCATGGCAACCACCCGCCCGTCAAATCCTAAAGTGCCTCCTTCTGGCAGTACGTCGGCAATATAGTCCTCTAAGGCGGGAACGTCGGGCTGCCCCATCTTAAACAGTGTGACGCCGCTTCCCTCAAGCTGGTTAGCGGCCTGGATAAAGTACCGGCCGTCTGTCCACAGTCCCGCTTCCTTTTGGGTAATAACGGCAGTTCCGGCAGAGCCGGTAAATCCTGTAATAAATGCTCTTGCCTTAAAATGCTCTCCTACATATTCGCTCTGATGATTGTCGTCCGTAGGGATAAGATATACGTCGTACCCTTTTTCCTCCATCAGAGAACGAAGGGCCGAAATCCTTTCTGGTACAGTCATATAAAAACCTCCCTTGTATATAATATTTCTTTAGGATTAATTCTAACATATCTATTTGCAAATTGATAGGAATAATTATATAATTATCTAAATGAAAAGGAGAAGAAGATTGAAGACATTAAGAAGGATAATAGGGGCGCTTTTGCTGCTGGCGGCAGGCGAGCTGGTGCGTGAATTACGCTGTTTTCGGGTGACTCGTTACAAAGTGACGTCTAAGAAGCTGTCTGGGCTTATTGAGCCGAAGAAGATTGTTTTTTTGAGCGACCTTCATAATTATTGTTACGGAAGAGAGAATGAATCCCTTTTCCGTACCATTGAGAAAGAAAAGCCGGATTTGATTTTGATAGGAGGGGATATGCTGCTTAGGAGGGACCCTTATTCCTATGAACATTCCGTAAAATTTTTGTCCCGGCTTCCGGCAATTTGTCCTGTGTACCATGCTAATGGCAACCACGAGCAGAAGATGAAGGAATGTCCAGGAAAATATAAGCGTTCATTTCGGGATTATAAGAGACTGCTTGAGAGGACGGGGATTCATTTCCTTGAGAATGAATCTGCGGCTGTGGACTGGGATGAAAGCAAACTCAGGATTACGGGCCTTGAGATACCTCTTTGCGGATATGAGAGATGGGCAAGAAACCGGCTTGTAAAGGCTGACATCGAGGAAAAGATTGGCGAAGCGGGGGATGCATATGAGATACTGATGGCCCACCATCCGGCACATATCCGGGCTTACCGCGACTGGGGAGCAGACCTTATTTTGTCCGGGCATTATCATGGCGGAGTAGTGCGCATACCGGGGATTGGCGGCGTGGTGGCTCCGGATTTTACACTTTTCCCGGAGTATTCCGGGGGAGGTTATAGGCTGGAAGAGGGGTTTGCGGTAGTGAGCAGGGGGCTTGGCGTACATTCTGTGCCGGTACGTTTCCTGAACCCGGCCGAGGTGGTTGTGGTGGAATTTTCAAGGTAGAACTTGTGAAAACAGAAAATATCCTGTATAATAATACGGTTATGATTTGAGAAAAAGTGTAAGTCAGAGATATGTTTAGGAGAGTTCTATGGGGATTCCGGTAAAACTGCAGGTCTTTGAAGGACCTTTGGATTTATTGCTGCATTTGATTGATAAGAATAAGATTGATATCTACGATATTCCGATTGTGGAGATTACAAACCAGTATATGGATTATATCAAGGCAATGGAGAGGGAAGATCTGAACGTCATGAGTGAGTTTTTGGTGATGGCGGCGACGCTTTTAGACATTAAGTGCCGGATGCTGCTGCCCAAAGAAGTGAATGAGGAAGGGGAAGAGGAGGACCCGCGCAAGGAGTTGGTTGCCCAACTGCTGGAATATAAGATGTATAAGTATATGTCCTATGAGCTAAGAGACAGGCAGGTGGAGGGAGAGCAGGTGATGTACAAAGCGCCGACGATTCCGGACGAGGTGCGTAAGTACGAAGAGCCGGTGGATTTAGACGAGCTGCTCAAGGATATCACTCTTTCAAGGCTTCATAAGGTGTTCAGAGACGTGATGAAGAGACGGGTGGACAAGATTGACCCTGTCCGCAGCAAGTTCGGAAAGATTGAGAAAGAGGAAGTCACGCTGCCGGATAAACTGCATTATGTGACAGAGTATGCGAAAGGGCATAAGAGCTTTCGGTTCCGGGAGATTTTGGAGAAGCAGGGCTCTAAGATACAGATTGTCGTAACCTTTCTTGCGATTCTGCAGTTGATGAAGGAAGGGATTCTTGCAATTGAGCAGGAGCATCCCTTTGATGAGATTATGATTCGGTCGAAGGCATTTGCTGAAAGGGCTTACTTGTAAGAAAGGAAGTTCTCTAAAAGGTGGAAAGGGATTATGGACGAAGTGGAGATTAGCAGATTAGAGGGAGTGATAGAGGCGGTTCTGTTTGCCATGGGGGATTCCGTAGAGCTGGATAAAATCGCGGCGGCAATCGGACATGACAAGGATACTACCCGTAAGATTGTGCACAGGTTGATGGATAAGTATGAGGCACAGGACAGAGGAATCAAGGTGATTGAGCTTGAGGACGCATTTCAGATGTGCACGAAGAAGGAGACGTATGAGTATCTGATTCGCGTGGCAAAGCAGCCAAAGAAGTATGTGCTGACCGATGTTCTTCTTGAGACGCTGTCAATTATTGCATATAAGCAGCCTGTGACTAAGTTAGAGGTGGAGAAGATTCGCGGAGTGAAGTCAGATCATGCGGTGAATAAGCTGGTAGAGTATAATCTGGTGTGTGAGTGCGGAAGATTGGACGCGCCGGGCAAACCGATTCTGTTCGGGACCACAGAGGAATTTTTAAGGCGTTTCAGCGTTCAGTCTGTGGAAGATTTACCGAGCCTGAATGCAGAGCAGGTGGAAAGCTTTAAGGAGGAGGCTGAGGAAGAGGTTCAGTTGAAGCTGGATATTTAAGCCGAGCCGTCAGGCGTCTATGTGAAGGAAAAGATTTTTGAGGAATAGGCGTGAAGTTGGTTACATATATTGCAGTAATGTAGTGATATGTGGTGTGGCGGATGAAAAAGAAAATGATAGTGTTAAGTCTCATGATTTGTTTGTTGTTCTCTATGCCGGGTGATATTGTAGTCCGGGCCAAGGAGAGCGTAGAGGCGCCGGAGCAGTTATACGCCCGGTCAGCGGTGTTGATGGATGCTGACAGTGGGCGTGTTTTATTTGGAAAAGAAGAAACAGAGATTCGTCCAATGGCCAGTACTACCAAAATTATGACCTGTATCTTAGCTCTTGAGAATCAAGAGGATGGGCAGGTTGTTACGGCGTCGTCCTATGCGGCGGAAAGACCCAAGGTGAAGCTTGGGGTTCATGCTCAGGAACAATTCTATCTTAAGGACCTTTTGTATTCCTTAATGTTGGAATCACACAATGACAGCGCTGTGGTGATTGCCGAAGGAATCTCGGGGTCTGTGGAGGAATTTGCGAAGCTGATGAACCAAAAGGCAAAGGAGTTAGGATGCAGAGATACCCATTTTGTAACCCCCAACGGGCTGGACGACAGTGACGAGGGCGGGATACACGCTACGACGGCAAGGGATTTGGCCGCAATCATGAGGTACTGTATCATGGAGTCTCCCTGCCGGGAGGAGTTTTTGGAGATTACAAGGACAAAAAACTATCAGTTCAGCGATGTGGAGGGGAGCCGCAGCTTCTCCTGTGTGAACCATAATGCATTTCTGGATATGATGGAGGGGGCGCTGACCGGAAAGACCGGATTTACCTCAGAGGCGGGATACTGTTATGTGGGGGCCCTTAAGCGTGACGGCAGAACCTTCATTGTGGCTCTTCTTGCGTGCGGGTGGCCCAACAATAAGGGTTATAAGTGGACGGATACGAGGAAGCTTATGGAATACGGGATTGATAATTATCAGTATAGGGATGTCTGGGAGGATGTGGTTTTGCCGGATATAAAGGTAGAAAAAGGTGTGGAAGAGGAAACTCCTTATGAGACGGAGCTTGAGATTCCTGTATATGTAGAAGGGAAGGAGGAGATTCCGGTGCTGCTTCGTAAGGATGAAGACGTAGAGATAAAGACGGAGCTTAAGGATTCTCTGAAGGCGCCGGTGAGCGAGGGAGATGCGGTGGGAAGTGTGCGGTATTTTCTTGAGGGGGAGGAGATTGCCGTCTATAAGGTGGCGGCAAAAGAGTATGTCAAAGAAAGGGATTTGAACTGGGCGCTGCGGTTCATTACACGGCTGATTTTATTGTGATAAGCAGTTGACAAAAAGAGCGAAAGTGTGGTATTTTAAAAATAGTCAGAATGGTTTTGAAGGGTCTGATTCATTTTATTTTCTGAACAGTTTCTAAGAGGTACATCTGGATAAGTCCAAATATTTTCATGTATTTTCCTGAATTTGGTGTTGACATTTTGTAACAAGTATACTAGTATATTAACTATGAAACGAACATTAGTTCGTTTGCTTGGCGAAAAGGAGATTGTAAGATGGCGAATGAAGATAAGAAGAAAGCATTAGATGCTGCAATAGCAAAGCTTGAGAAGGATTTTGGAAAAGGAACGGTTATGAAGCTCGGAGATCCCAAGGCACAGGTATCTGTGGAGACAATTCCCACAGGTTCTTTAAGCCTTGACCTGGCGCTGGGGCTTGGAGGGGTTCCGAGGGGAAGGATTGTGGAGGTGTACGGACCAGAATCCAGCGGTAAGACCACAGTCGCGCTACATATGATTGCGGAGGTGCAGAAGAGGGGAGGAATTGCCGGGTTTATTGATGCAGAGCATGCGCTGGACCCGGTTTATGCCAAGAATATCGGGGTTGATATTGATGAGCTGTATATCTCGCAGCCAGACAGCGGAGACCAGGCTCTTGAGATTACGGAGACTATGGTACGCTCCGGCGCCATGGATATTATCGTTGTGGATTCTGTGGCGGCGTTGGTGCCCAAGCAGGAGATTGAAGGAGATATGGGAGACAGCCATGTAGGGCTGCAGGCAAGATTAATGTCTCAGGCGCTCCGTAAGCTGACGCCGGTTATCAGTAAGTCTAACTGTGTGGTAATCTTCATCAATCAGCTTCGTGAGAAGGTGGGAGTGATGTTTGGGAATCCTGAGACCACCACAGGAGGACGCGCTCTTAAGTTCTATGCGTCGATTCGTATGGATGTCAGAAGGGTCGAGACATTGAAGCAGAGCGGAGATATGGTGGGGAACAGGACTCGTGTGAAGGTTGTGAAGAATAAGATTGCGCCGCCCTTTAAGGAGGCGGAGTTTGATATCATGTTTGGTAAGGGGATTTCCAGAGAAGGAGATATCCTGGACCTTGCGGTGGACTGCAAGCTGGTAAGCAAGAGC
>CATLIP010000175.1 GCA_949957035.1 uncultured Lachnospiraceae bacterium | reverse complement strand
ATATAGTAACTTTTGTTTCTTGTCAATATCTTTTTTGCTTTATTTTTTCCTCCTGATATGGTATGATTGATTTAGCGCAAATATACAGCTAAAATTTTACAGGAGGCAGACTTATGACCGTTGGAGAAAATATACGCCGCATCCGCAAAGAGCGTGGCCTTACCCAGAAGCAGTTAGGCGAATTAGTGGGCGCAAGCGAAGCCTATATCCGCGCCTACGAAAGCGGCAGGCGCAACCCCAAGCCATCATCCCTTGAAAAAATAGCAGATGCCCTTGCTGTCAATCCGGAGGTACTGGAAAATTCCGATTTTGACATGATTAAAGCCATGCACCGCCTATTCCAGATTGCCCGCCAGTACAACGGACACCTTTTCGAGTGCAAAGACGAGGAAGGCAATGATACAGTCGGAATACGTTTTGAAACCCTGACGCTGATGAACGCATGGTGCCAGCGTTACGAGAAATTTTTAGAAGATGTAGAAAAATGCAATGAAATAAAAGATGCAAAAAAACGTGGGGAGGCTCTCATTAAAGCCGAAGCGGATTATGACCGCTGGATGGACACTTACCCTGAACAGCATGGAGATGCCTTTTTCGATCTGAACATCCAGCAGCTCCACGATCAGGTTATGGAGGATACAGAACACCGTTTGATAAACAATAAGCTGGATTAAAAAAACTGTACCCAAATCGTACCCACTGCCAATTTAAAAATCCCCGCAAGCCCTGATTTTTCAAGACTTGCGAGGATTTACCCTCTCACTCGAACTCAATCGTCCCCGGCGGCTTACTCGTCAAATCATACATCACCCGATTAACCCCCTTAACCTCATTAATAATCCTCCCCATAACCTTTTTAAGCACCCCAAACGGAATCTCCGCCGCCTCCGCCGTCATAAAATCAACCGTATTCACCGCCCGAAGCGCCACCGCATAATCATAAGTCCTCTCATCCCCCATGACCCCGACACTCTGCATATTCGTAAGGGCCGCAAAATACTGGCCAATCCCCCGGGCAATCCCCGCATTCTCAATCTCCTCCCGGTAAATCGCATCCGCGTCCTGCACAATCCGAACCTTCTCCTCCGTCACCTCCCCAACAATCCGCACGCCAAGCCCCGGTCCCGGGAACGGCTGGCGGAACACCAGATACTCCGGAATCCCCAGTTCCAGCCCCGCCTTTCTAACCTCATCCTTAAACAAATCCCGAAGAGGCTCAATAATCTCCTTAAAATCCACATAATCCGGCAATCCGCCCACATTATGGTGGGATTTAATCACAGCCGACTCCCCGCCAAGACCGCTCTCCACCACATCCGGGTAAATGGTTCCCTGCACAAGGAAATCCACCGCGCCAATCTTCTTCGCTTCCTCCTCAAACACACGGATAAACTCTTCCCCAATCATCTTCCGCTTCTGTTCCGGGTCAGACACCCCCGCCAGCTTATCATAAAACCTCTGCTGCGCATTGACACGGATAAAATTCAAGTCATACTCTCCCTCCGGGCCAAACACAGCCTCCACTTCATCCCCTTCATTTTTCCGAAGCAGCCCATGGTCCACGAACACACAGGTAAGCTGCTCTCCGACCGCCTTGGACAGCAAGACCGCAGCCACAGAAGAGTCCACCCCGCCAGACAGCGCACAGAGCACTCTTCCGCTTCCCACCTTGTCACGAATCTGCCGCACAGACTCTTCCACGAACGAATCCATCCGCCAGTCCCCCGCACAACCACATACATCCAGCACGAAGTTAGAAAGCATCTTCGTCCCTTCCTCCGTATGCAGAACCTCCGGGTGGAACTGAATCGCATATAATCCCGCATCCACATCTTCCGCCGCCGCCACAGGACAGTCCGATGTATGTGCAGTAACCTCAAATCCCGGCGCCACCTTAAAAACAGAATCAAAATGGCTCATCCAGCACACCGTCTTTTCCGAAACATCCCGGAAAATCCTAGATTCCCTCTTGTCCACCAGAACCTCCGTCTTGCCATACTCCCGCACATCCGCACGCGCCACCGAGCCCCCAAGCACATGCATCATGAGCTGCGCCCCATAACAAAGCCCCAGAACCGGAATCCCCATCTCAAAAAGCTCCCTGGAGCACGTCGGAGAATCCGCCTCATAACAACTGTTCGGTCCTCCCGTCAGGATAATCCCCTTAGGATTCATCGCCTTAATCTTCTCAAGCTCCGTCTTATAAGAATAAATCTCACAGTACACATTGCACTCCCGGACACGCCTCGCCACAAGCTGGTTATACTGTCCCCCAAAATCCAACACAATCACCAATTCTCTTTTCACCTGTGTTCCTCCCTTTTCACCCTGATTTTCCTGCTCTCCTCAATAATAGATTGATTTTCCACACATTTCAATACAAGTCTCATAGAATAATCGTTAAGCTTCGTTTTATTCACATATGTTTGCTCCTCACCGCAGGAATTACTTCCCACACCAGAATGTTTCACATCCAAATGAACCACCGTTTCCCCGAAGCGTTGAATCTCACCTACATGGCGGGCACGCTCCAACGCTTCTATGGTATAATCATGTACGTCTATCCCCATTCCTTTTTCAGAACAAATCAACAGACTGTTTTCACCGTCTCCCACCCCAAGCCAACGCACCTCTTCCCGATGTCCGTTCTCCTGCGGCTTCGCATACTCAACATGCATCTCCTCTACCGTTCTCCGGTAAATACCCATGAAAGCCGCGGCTTTCATGTCACAATAATTTTCATCCGGTCCAAGACCGTACCACACAACATGTTCCATATTTCCCGGAAGCCGCATTTCAATCCCAATGCGCGGTATAAATTCCGGTATAAAACTGCTGTACCGAAACCCCTCCATGTCTAGCGACAAGCCAATCTCCCCGTCTCTTTTGATATGCCAAAGATAACATACCTTGAAGCCAAACGCCATACTTAGAGGCGAAAAATGTGTTCGTATCTTTACAAATACATCTTTTCCATCTCTTTCTGTCACAAATTCCTCTAACTGCTCCTGCTGCCTGTCCAGAAAATATTTTTCCTTCCAGTCCGCCGCCTTATACATGTCATTGTCAATGGGAGCGCGCCACAAATTCATTGAGGGTCCTGACAAAATCAGGCTCTTTCCCTGTACCTCAAACCCGGTAAGCCTTCCTGTCACTTTATCAAAGACAACACGGAAACCGTCTCCGGTAATCTCGGCCTGAACTGCCGTCTCTTTCATTACAAGGGCGTCTTCTCTCTTCACACCTTCCGAATCGCCGCCCGCATTACTTTCCTTTTCAGCCGGAATTACCGAAGCCTTCTCCTCCTTCATTTCTTTCGTTTCTTCCATTTCCTTCATTTCCGCCCTCCAATAAGGCAGAAGGAACTGCTCCGTACCAATCTTGGCCCCGGCAGGCCCATAATTCACAGCATTTTTGTACACGAAGGACAGATTCAGATAATAATCACTTCCCGGTTCTCTCTTATCCAGTGAATACGGAAGCTTTACCAGCATCTCTCCCCCTGCATCTGCACGCAATTCCTCAATCCTTCCCGAGGCGTCTACCGTTTCGTCATGTACAATCTCATACTCCAGCGCCACATTACACAGGTCCTTGAAATCAAAAAGATTCTTGACCTTGACCATTCCCTCAGGAAGCCAAACGGCCTCTGCCTTGACAGGCGAAATCACCTGTTTGTAGTGCAAAAGTCCCGTAGAGGCAGTCCCGTCCGGGCGCAGCAGACCATCTATACAAAAGTTTGAATTATTTGGCTCATCCCCAAAATCACCGCCGTACCACCAGGTTCTATTTCCGTCCTTATCCTCTCTCCTGATTCCATGGTCGTACCATTCCCAGATAAAACCTCCCTGCAGCCTGTCGTACTTCCTGAATAATCTCTGATATTCCTCAAGATTTCCGGGGCCATTCCCCATAGCATGTCCATACTCACAGAGGATATGAGGCTTTCCATGACAATCATTACTCTCTCCAATCTGCGAAAGGCCCTCAAGCCTGGTATACATTGTGGAGTAGACATCCGTAATATCCGCCCCATAGTCGCTCTCATAGTGAATGAGACGCGAAGCATCCAGGCTGCGGACAGCATTGGCCGACGCATTAAAATTTTTCCCCACAGAAGATTCATTTCCCAAAGACCACATCAAGATACAGGGGTGATTCCGATGCTCCTTCACCATACGCACAGCGCGGTCAATATAGGCGTCCCGCCAGCTTTCCTCATTGTTCAGCCACTCATATCTCTCAATCCATTCAAACCCGTGGGTCTCCAAATCCGCCTCATCAATCACGTAAAACCCATATTTATCACACAATCCATAGAAATACGGCATCTTCGGATAATGTGCGCAGCGAATGGCATTGATATTATGCCGCTTCATCATGCGCAGATGCTCCTCGACTGTCTCCGGGCAAACAACCGCGCCGCCGGAGGGACTGAAATCATGCATGTTGACGCCATTAATCAGAATCGGCGCCCCATTTACAAGGAAATTACAACCTCGAACCTCCACTCTCCGAAATCCCGTAATCACCTCGGCCTCATCCAAAACCTCCCCAGAGCCTTTCTTTTCGTATAATTTAAGAGTCACCCGATAAAGAGTGGGAATCTCCGCACTCCAAGGATGAACCCTGCCCACGTCCGTTTTGAATTTCCCATATCCCCATTCCAAACTCTCACTGCCGTAAGCAATCTCCATTCCGTCTGCATCCTTGAGCCGCCATTCTGCATAGCCTGCCTCCCTCGACGCTATAATCTCCTGAATAAGGATTCCTTTCTTATAGCCGTCGTCAAGTCCGGCCTCAACCACATAATCCTCGATTCCGGATTCCGGTTCGGCAATCAGCGTCACATCCCGGTAAATCCCACCGAACCACCACATATCCTGACACTCGAGATAGGTTCCGTCAGACCATTTGTATACCCTGACCGTAATCTGATTCTCACCCTGATGCATAAAATCCGTAACGTTAAATTCCGATGCAAGACGGCTGCCCTTGCTGTAACCGGCATGACACCCATTTACCCATAAGTCAAAGGCGCTGCTTACGCCTTCGAATCTCAAGACCTTCCTCTTTTCCATCCAGTCTTTGGGAATCATCACCTTCTTCCGATAAATTCCTGTCGGATTCTCGGACGGCACAAAGGGCGGGTTGACAGGAAACAGATACCAGACGTCCGTATAGTGCATCCGTCCATAACCCTTCATTTCCCAGCAGGAGGGAGTCTTAAGGATATCCCACCCGCTGTCGTCAAAATCCACCTCCGAAAATCCTTCCGGCGAATATTCCGGCGCTTTGAGATAGAGGAACTGCCAGTCGCCGTTCAGTGAAATTCGAAATCCTTCCCCCATTTTTCTATTAAAATCTGTGTGGGGCGTACATCTCCCAATAT
>CATLIP010000174.1 GCA_949957035.1 uncultured Lachnospiraceae bacterium | reverse complement strand
TGCAAATACGCCGGGCATATTCTCGAATGCTCCCGTACTCTTGGTAAGAATCTTACCTCTCTCTACCGGGATTCCTGCCTCTTCAAAATGGCGTGTCTCAATATTCTGTCCAATCGCCACAATCAATATATCGCATGGTATGTAGACATCCTCTTCCCCGGTAGGCTTGATGCTTGCCCTTCCGTCACGAATCGCACTGACCATCTGTGGTTTTACGTAGATTCCTTCGATCTGATTCTTATCGTTAATCTTGAGTGAAGACGGAGCCTTCAAGGTCTGAAGCTCGATTCCCTCTGCCACAGCTCCCTCTATCTCTCCCGGAAGCGCCGTCATATCTGCAACTCTTCTCCGGTAGACAATACTTACCTTCTTTGCACCGAGACGCTTTGCCGTACGTACTGCGTCCATGGAAACATTACCGCCCCCAATGACCGCAACCTCCTTGCCGGTCAAATCCATGATTTCATTTCTTCCTACATTTCTCAAGAACTGAACCGCAGATAATACGCCGTCTGCATCTTCGCCTTCAAGCCCCAGCTTCTTATCCGTACTTGCCCCAATCGTAATCAAAACTGCGTCATACTGTTTCCGCAAATCCTGAATCGTAATATCCTGCCCAATCTTCAGGCCGTACTTCACCTCGACGCCGGTCTTTAAAATGCTGTTCACATCCTCCTCTAACCGTTCCTTCGGAAGACGGTAGTTCGGAATACCATAACGTAACATTCCGCCCAGTTTGGGGAGCATCTCGTAAACAGTCGCCTGATGTCCCATTAGCTGGAGATAGTATGCCGCGCTCAATCCCCCCGGACCGCCGCCAAGCACCGCAATCTTTTTTCCGGTAGAAGGCGCACATGCCGGCGGGTCTACTTCTCCCGCGAAATCAGCCGCCACACGCTTAAGTCCTCGAATATTGATGGCGTCGTCCACCATATTCCTCCTGCATCGCGCCTCACAAGGATGCTCGCAGATAAATCCACAGGTAGTTGGGAATGGATTGTCCTTTCGGATGAGTCTGATTGCATCCGCATATCTTCCTTCCCTTACCAGCGCAATGTACCCTGGGATATCAACATGAGCCGGGCACAGGGATACGCAAGGTACCGGCTGGCTGTAGGTACAGGTACACCGTCCGTTCCTGATATGCTCCTCATAATCATCACGGTATCCAATCAGCCCCTTATAAACCATGTGCGCCGCCTCATATCCAATGGCACAATCTGCCGACTCCATGATGGAAAGAGCTGTCTGTTCCATAATATCCAAAGTCTCCATGGTCGCCTTACCATCAAGGACATCCTTGATAAGATAACTCAACTGTCCCAGACCAATGCGGCAGGGAACACACTTTCCGCATGTCTGGGCATGACATAATTCCAGAAATGCACGGGACATCTCAACAGGACAGAGCCCCGGCGGACTGGACTCAATTCTCCGCTCCAAATCCTTGTATAGCTCTTCCATAACTATCCTGGCTCTTTTGGGCGAGTCAATCTCTAGTCTGCTCATGACTAAACCTCTCTTTTCTTACTTATTTCTACATTTTTTGCAGTTATAGACATTATATCACCTTTATAAAAAGTTGTAAGCAAATTAGACATAAGTAGATTATTTAACGGCAACGATATAAATTTAACAGAGAATACATGCCTTGGCTCAGGTAGAATTAGTCCGATAGGGTAATGTGTATACAAAAAAGACGAACAGGAAATCATTCCCTGCTCGTCCTTGTAATTTTTCTTAAATCTTATACAAGCTCAATCAAAACTTCCATAGCAGCGTCACCCTTGCGCTGTCCAATCTTGACAATTCTTGTATATCCACCGTGGCGATTCTCATACTTTGGAGCAATCTCATCAAAAAGTTTTGCAACAAGGTCTACCTGCTTTGTATTTCTCTTTCTTCCGGCTGCCTTCTCCGGAACATCCTTTACGGGATACAGAACCTTGAGCATCTGACGGCGCGCATGCAGCCTGCTTGGTTTATCCTTCTTAATCTTCTTGTCTACTTCATCGTATACCGTAACCTTCTTGCCGTCTACAACTTCCTTGACTCTCTTACCATCCTTGTCCTTGCGGGCAACCTTAGCCTTAACGGTAACTTCCTCGTAATTGTCTCTCTCACGTACTGCCATTGCAATCAGCCCTTCCGCAATCTTACGGATTTCCTTTGCCTTTGCCTCAGTAGTAACAATTCTGCCATGGTTAATCAAAGCTGTCACCTGATTTCTCAGTAACGCTTTTCTCTGACTGGACGTTCTGCCCAGCTTTCTATACTTAGCCATCTTTCTAATCCTCCATTTCTACACTTGGTTACGCTTCTTCGGGCTTACTAGCCAAATGCTTTCACAGCACGCTTCGGATTTACCTGTGAAATTTATTCTTCGCCTCTGCTTAAACCTAATCCCAATTCATCCAATTTTGCAAGCACTTCCTCCAAAGACTTGCGTCCCAGATTCCGCACCTTCATCATATCTTCCGGCGTTCTATTGGTCAGCTCTTCCACCGTATTGATTCCCGCTCTCTTCAGACAGTTGAAGGAACGAACGGATAATTCCAATTCGTCGATACTCATCTCAAGGACTTTCTCCTTCTCGTCGTCCTCTTTCTCAATCATAACCTCTGCCGCCTGAGCCACCTCAGACAGATCGATAAAGAGTTTCAGATGCTCGCTCAATACTTTAGCCGCAAGGCTGACTGCCTCGTCCGGAAGTAATGTACCATTCGTATATACGTCTAATGTCAATTTGTCAAAATCTGTAATCTGTCCAACACGCGTGTTCTCGACCGTAAGGTTCACACGCTCTACCGGGGTATAGATCGAATCAATCGGAATCACTGCGATCGGTAATTCGTCATTCTTATTCTTGTCAGAACTTACATATCCCCTGCCCTTTGTAATGGTCAGTTCCATATATAACTTGCTGTCTGCCCCGCCGTTCAATGTCGCGATAACCGTCTCCGGATTCATAATCTCAATATCCTGATCCACCTGAATATCCGCTGCCGTGACAACGCCTTCTCCCTCAAACTCAATATAAGCCGTCTTTGGTTCATCAGTTTCAGACGTATTCTTAATGGCCAGAGACTTAAGATTCATGATAATCTCCGTAACATCTTCCTTAACACCCGGAATCGAACTAAACTCATGAAGTACGCCGTCAATCTTCACCTGACTGATCGCAGCGCCCGGCAGAGATGACAGCATAATCCTTCTCAGAGAATTTCCTAATGTCGTACCGTAACCTCTCTCAAGAGGCTCTACAACAAATTTACCATATTTCTTATCTTCTGAAATCTCAGTTATCTCAATATTGGGTTTATTAAAATCAAACACTAAGTCCACCTCCTGTGGTGTTACGGGTTATTATTTAGAATACAACTCGACAATCAGCATCTCGTCTACAGGAACATCAATTACATCCCTTCTCGGAAGCTCTTTTACCGTTCCCTTAAGATTCTCAAGATCAGCATCCAGCCATTCCGGTACAAGGCGTCCTCCTGTAACTTCTGCAATCTCCTTATATCTTGGAGAACTTTTGTGTTTTTCTTTGATCTCAATTACATCCCCTGCCTTAATCAGGTAAGATGGAATATTAATCTGTTTACCGTTCACGAGTACATGCTTATGGTCGACAATCTGTCTTGCCTCACGTCTGGTTCTTGCAAGTCCCAAACGGAACACAACGTTATCCAATCTTGACTCCAGCAGTCTCATCAGGTTCTCACCTGTCATACCGCTCATGCGCTGTGCCTTCTCAAAATAGTTTCTGAAAGGCTTCTCTAATACGCCGTAGATAAATTTTGCTTTCTGCTTCTCACGCAACTGAAGGCCATACTCGCTCATTTTTCTATTGGTTCTTTTTAACTGTCTGTTAGACTTCTTATCAATTCCCAAATAAACCGGATCCATGCCAAGAGATCTGCATCTCTTAAGGACCGGGACTCTATTCACTGCCATATTATTATTCCTCCTAAATCAGACTCTTCTACGTTTCGGTGGACGGCATCCGTTGTGTGGTACCGGGGTAACGTCCTTAATACTTGTCACATCGATTCCGCATGCCTGAAGTGCACGGATTGCTGCCTCTCTCCCTGAACCTGGTCCTTTTACCATAACGTCTACGGATTTCAAACCATGTACCAATGCCGCCTTAGCCGCTGTCTCAGCCGCCATCTGTGCCGCATAAGGGGTAGATTTCCTTGAACCTCTAAATCCCAGACCGCCTGCACTTGCCCATGAAAGTGCATTACCCTGTGCATCTGTTAATGTAACGATTGTGTTATTAAAAGATGACTGGATGTGTGCTTGTCCGCGTTCAACGTTTTTCTTGACACGTTTTTTTGTCACTTTCTTTGTAACTTTCTTTGCCATAATAAAACTAACCTACTCTTTCCTTTTTTATTTTAATTATTATTTCTTTTTATTGGCTACAGTTCTCTTCGGTCCCTTTCTGGTTCTTGCGTTAGTCTTCGTCTTCTGACCGCGAACCGGAAGACCTTTTCTGTGACGGATTCCTCTATAGCATCCGATTTCCTGTAATCTCTTGATATTCAGCGCAATCTCTCTTCTCAAGTCGCCTTCTACCATCTGAGTCTCATCGATTACTGCGCTAATCTTCTTAACATCATCATCCGTAAGATCTCTGCAGCGAATATCCGGATTCACTCCTGCCTCCGCCAGAATACGATTGGAACTTGCCCTGCCGATTCCGTAGATATAAGTTAATCCGATTTCAACACGTTTGTCTCTTGGTAAATCTACACCTGCAATACGAGCCATGTGAATTTCCTCCATTTTTCTAAAATATTTACTGTTTACATACTGTCTTTAATAGGGACTATTAAGGTTCTCCCTTTTTTGTCCAGGCACGTTTCGGTATCCATGCCCTTTCCGGCCACCGAATCGTTGGTTCATTCGGTAATGACGGGCCGGCATTAGAAGCAATATACGAAGGATACTCACCGGCTAAAGGTGCTCCTTGTATATCAAATAGTCTACACGCCCCCTGGCGTGTCAGTACTATCAGCCGCCTGATTTGATGCATAAGCTATCCCTGACGCTGCTTATGCTTTGGGTTTTCGCAGATGATGCGAACGCTTCCTTTTCTTTTAATTACTTTGCATTTTTCGCAAATTGGTTTTACTGATGATCTAACCTTCACGTCAAATCCTCCTTTCATCCATTGCTCTGCCAACAATCTACCCACGCGTCTGCCGGGCAAACCATTGGATTTCTTCAAATCTCATAAAAATGCCCGAAAACACGCTTATATATTATAGCACTGCCTGTCAAACAAAGTCAATAGACAATTTCATATTTCTTATTTATCTCTCCAGATAATCCTTCCCTTGGACAAGTCATAGGGTGACAATTCCAGCGTTACCTTGTCTCCCGGCAATA
>CATLIP010000173.1 GCA_949957035.1 uncultured Lachnospiraceae bacterium | reverse complement strand
AAATGGCTCCGGCCAGACTTTGGTGGAAGATTGATAATCGGATTATTACGGAAGCGCCATACCGGCGCTCCCTCCATATGTTCTGGTCTCTCCTGCCACGGCACGTTGGACACGGGAGAAGCCAATATCTTCACATTACTCATTGTCATTTACCTCTTTCTAACCAAATACTATCCCTTGACCGCTCCGTTTGCCATACCGCTGTAGACCTGCTTCTGGAACACAAGGAAGAAAATCAGAATCGGGATAATGGTAATCATAACCCCGGAACAAATATAATTGTACTGATTCCCATAAGGCCCCGTAAAAGTATATAAAGCCGTGGATATGGTCTTTAGCTCCGGAAGCTGCAAATACAGGTTGGATGAATAGTACTCGTTGTACACACTGACTCCCTTCAGCACCAGAGACGTCATAATCGCCGGTTTCAAAAGGGGAAACAGAATCTTAAAAAATACTCCGAAATATGTACACCCATCCATAATTGCCGACTCATCCAGCGACACAGGCAGATTCTCGAAGAATTGCAGGAAGATATAAATCGAAATAATATCTGTCCCCATCAGCACAATCATATACCCATACAGATGATTGATAAGCCCCAGGGAATACATAATCTCATAAATCGTTACCTGCATCGCGATTCCCGGCAGCAGCGAAGCAAACAGGAACAGGTTCTCAATGATTCCTCTCCCCGGAAACTTGAACCGGTTAATGACATATGCAAGCATCGAGCCCGTAAACACCGAAACCGTAAGCACCACCGCCAGCACGATTGCCGTGTTGGTAAATCCCCGCAGCATATTTGCCTTCTGGAACGCAATCTTAAAATTCTCAAAATACAGAAAAGACGCAGGCGTTTCCAGAACAGAGGTGGACGCATACTCTTCATTGGTCTTGAACGCCGTCAGCACACAGACGCACACCGGCGCCAGCGACACGAACGACGCCAGAATCAGCGACACATACTTTACCACCGAAAAAACATAAAATGAAAATTTCTTCTTCTCCCTCATGATGCCGCCCCTCCTTTCGACGCCATGGCCTTGCGCTCCTTTTCCGCTCTCTTCCTCTTTCGCACAGCCGCCTTAGACTCATCGCTGGTTCCGTCGTCAAAGGCATATTTAAAGAACAATTTCTGCCCAATGGTACAGATAATAATCAAAATCAACAGGACAATCGCCATCGCGCTGGCAAGCCCCACCTTCTGGTTCTCATGGGCGATACGGTTCATAATCACGAAATACGTACCCGTTCCCATGGTACCATTTGTGATAACGTATGGAGGCTCGAAAGCGCTCAGACATCCGCTGACACAAAGGATAATATTCAACACAATAATCGACTTAATACTCGGCAGGATAATGTAGCGGAACTGCTGCCACCTGTTGGCTCCGTCCAGAGACGCCGCCTCGTATAAATCTGTATCTACCGACATCATGGCCCCCAGGAACAAGATAACATTCTGCCCGGTATACCTCCACACAGACGTTGCCGCAAGGGAAATATTATTGATGCTCTGGTCTTGCAGCCAAAGCGGAACTTTGTCCGCACTCATGCCAAGAGCCTGTAGGAAAGTATCCAGCACAGCTCCCCTTGCATAGAAGAACTTGAAGATAAAACCCACCGCAATACCGCAAATCAGGTAGGGGAAGAACAACGCTCCCTTGAATACAGATTCTCCCTTTACCTTGAACACCATCATCGTCGCAAAGAACAGCGCAAGGGCAAGCTGGACCACACCGCCGCCCATGTAGTAAAGGCTGTTGAACAAAGAGCCAAAAATCTCTTTCCGGTCAAATACTTCCGCATAATTCTTCAACCCGACGAATGTCCTTGCCCCTAAATATTTCATGTCATAGAAGCTGAACTGTATCATCTTTGCAAAAGGAATATAGGTGAACAGCAAAAGCAAGGCCAACGGAATCAACAGGAAGGTAAAAATCACCAGCCTGCGCTGTATCTTCCGGCTGAAAAACCACTGTTTAAAAGACTGTTTTTCCATGTTGTCTCCTCTCTACTCCGTAATCTCTGCCCCATTGCTCTCCTGTGCCTGCGTCCACTTCTGGTTCCACTCATCCATCAGGGCGTCAAGCTCTTTCGTGCCGTATAGGGCTGCTTCTAAAACTTCACATACCGGGTAGTCGCCGCTTAATACTTCCGCAGAATTACGGATATCGTCATACAGGCTTTCTTCCCCTTTCAGAGGCGGATTATCTGACAGAAGCTCCACTCCCTCGAACTCTGCAAGAGAATCCGGCAGCGGCTCCCCTTTCAGAGCCGGAATACTTCCCTCGTCCGCAAAAATCGGAGACTCTTCCAGCAGCCATTTTACATACAGCATCGACGCAATCTGGTTGTCCTCAGACGCCTTATTGTTGATGGCATACGCATAATTACCGCCGGACGCCGCCGCGCGCTCGCCTTTTACCGTAATCGGAAATGGGAAATATCCGATATCGTCCGGATGGTCTCCCGCCTCCTTGAACTGCTGCACACACCAAGAGCCAAGTACCATCGTCCCAATCTCACCCTTGTTAATCATGCCTTTGGACGACTCCCAATCACTGGACGCCGGGTCTTCTTCCACCAGTTTATCCGCCACTGCTTCATACAAGGTATAGAATACGGCATAAGGCCCGCTCATCTCATCATTCTTTGTAAATGGATCCTTCTGGTGGAGCAGTTTGTTGTTCTTGTAATCTGCATCCGCATTGGAAGCAATCCCTACATAGTCGTTCCATGCACCCATCGTCCAGCCTGCCGAGAAATTGGTATAAAGCGGGACGGCGTCCGTCTTATCCTTAATCTGCTTGAGAGCCTTGAGGAAGTCGTCCGGGGTAGCAGGAAGCTCTGTAATTCCCGCATCCTTCCACACCTTCTTATTATACGCCACACCGCCTGCCGTACCGCCGTTCGGGATGCCGTAAACCGTGTCGTCGTAAGTCTTCTCTGTCACGAAATTATACCTTTCATTCAGCGTATCGTAATCTCCAAAGGCTGTGAAATACTCTCCCATCTCGCTTTTCTCCACAGTGGAGGGGATGAAGCAGACGTCTCCCCAGTCTCCGTTGGGGAGACGTAAGGTCAGAGACTCCTCATAGTCTGTGATTCCTTCATATGTAACCTTGATATTCGGATATTTCTCCATGAACTGCTCAGCATATCCCTTGTAGACCGTATCCACAATATCTGTGCGGTTCGTCAGGACCTTAATCTCCGCTTCCAAATCCTTGTAGTCGTCTCCATTGATTTTGTCGATTGTGGGGACGTCCGCCTTTACAGTTTCTCCTCCTCCGCCTTTGTTGCCGCATGCTGCCATTGATGCGCCCATTGACAGTGCAAGCGCAAGGCTCAGTAACCTCTTTTTCATTGCTCTCCTACCTCCGTTTAATATAATTTTAACTTTATTTAAGTTAATTTTATTTTATACTTTTTAATATAAAAAGTCAATTACATAATGCCGGCATACACATTTTCGTATAATTTCATAGATTTTTATTTATTATTTTAGTACATTTTGTTTTTCATTTACTTATTTTTATATTAAATTATAAATTAATATTTTTATCAAATTAATCAAATAACTATTTTCATTCGCTCAAAAAATATACTCATTACAGCAAAAAGAGGACGGAAAATCCGTCCTCTTTCAAAATAATTAATAAGCTAATTCATTTTCACACTGCTCTTCCAGACAATATGCCCGGATACGATTTCCAGAGTCCCCGCCTTCTTAGGATTCCTAAGCTGCTTTAACAGCTTCTCCACAGCGACCTTGGTCATCGCCTTGGTATTGACCTCGTAAGTTGTAATCTTCATATCCGCAAACCCGGGATACAGGTAATTGTCAAAGCCGATTACGGAAATATCCTCCGGCACACGAAGCCCGCGCTCATTTAACTTTGCCACAGTCATTCCCGCCACCAAATCGCAGTTGCAGACAAATGCTTTCGGCAGGCAGTTGGGCAAGTCGAAGCCCACCTGCCCTACACTGTCCCTATCCTCGATAATCCACTCCGCCGGAACCGTCTTCTTATGCTCCATCATAGACTTTTGAAAACCGCAATACCTGTCCATGATGCTGCTTGTTGCATAGATAGAACCGATGAATCCAATCTCATGTATCCCCCGCTCGAACAGAAGCTCCGTCATCTGGTACATTCCGTAGAAATTGTCGGCTATTACGGCATCTTTGGCAATCTCATTATCGTAGAAGTCCAGGAAAATGATCGGCATATCAAGCTCGCGGCGCAGCTTACGGATATACCTCTTGTCAATCTCACCGATGATAATCAAGCCTTCGATACTGTTATTCCTGACAATCTGGGGCAATTCAAAGGTTCTCTTCTCCGCCTCTTTTTTCAATACCTCTATCGTCGTATAGCACCGCTTCTCCGTGGCGATAAGCGACAATTCCTGATACATCTTCCAGTAATAAGTGGAATACTGCGCCAGATAATTCTCTGCAATCAACACCCCGATTTTACGAAATTCCCCGCTGTCGCTTTCCTTCTTTTTTTCAGCCGAAACAGGCTCGTACCCCATCCTCCTTGCCGTTTCGAGAATACGCACGCGCAATTCTTCACTGACCCCCTTATTCCCGGCAAGGGCGTTGTGTACCGTCACGGAACTGACGCCCGTCTCTGACGCAATGTCAATCAGCCTGACCTTTCCCATGCTCGCTTTACCTCCGGACAAAATGATATAATTTGCTCTGAAAATCACCTTTGACATCCCTGACCAAAAATCCGCCTTTCATTAACTCTTCCCCCGTATATACCTCTTTTGTGCCCTCCAGCCGGTACACTCCTGTATCCGTAAGGCCGCGAAGCAGAATATTCTTACTGTGTACGTTCGGCTGGCCAAGTACCTGCACGAAAGTCACCAGAACCTCCGACCCGTCTTTTGCCGCCACTTCCCAACAGTCATAAGGTTTCCTGTCATTCCACGAAGCAATCCGATAGTAATCCCCCGTCTGCACCAGACTGTGGTACTTATGGTACAAATCCACCTGTCCGGCAATCTGCGCCCTTTCTTCCTCTGAAATCTTCGTAATGTCCAGCTCATAACCGAACGTTCCCGCAAACGCCACGTTCCCGCGGGTCTCAAAAGGCGTCTGTCTTCCCACGATATGGTTCGGACAGTCGCTCACATGGGCTCCCATGGCAGACAATGGATAAATCAGCGCCGTCCCTTCCTGTATCCTAAGCCGCTCGATGGCATCCGTATCGTCGGAACACCAAATCTGGGGGCTGTAGTACAACATTCCCGGATCGAACCTGGCGCCTCCTCCGGAGCAGTTCTCCAACAGAAGATCCGGGAAATCCGTAACCAGACGCTCCTGCATCTCATAAAGCCCCAGCACATACCGATGGAACCACTCCCCCTGACGCTCCCGCCCCAGGCAGGCGCTGCCCACATCCGTCATCTGCCGGTTCATATCCCATTTCACATAGGATATGGGAGCGCTCCGCA